>NZ_JBHRYQ010000002.1:0-120924 GCF_042649125.1 Lacihabitans lacunae | reverse complement strand
TCCACCATTAGGAAAAGCGTATAAGTATGTGTTTGCGGTATCAATTGCTTATAAACTATTTAAAAACAACTTGACTTTAGACCGCATTTCTTTTGATTCCAAAATTGATAAAATTATTGATGATTTTATCCTTGAAAACGCTGATTTAAAAAAAATATTAGAGAACGAATATTTTCGACTAGAAAAACAACTTAACAAATATGAAATGTTAGAAGACCACATCATACATGAATTTTCTATTCGAATTGCCTATTTTATTGATTCGTTTATTCAAGCAAGTTTTTTAGAATACAGTAAATCAAATCATTAATTTTATTTGTCTTTTCTTAAAAAGGATATTTTTATACATGGCACACAAAAATTCTGTGGAACTCAAAATATTACTTGCAAGTATTAAGCTTTTGATACTGCAAGTAGAAAAATCAGAATTTGAAAGTTTACTCCTTAACCGTACCATAAATTGGAATAAACTACATCAATTACTAGCTTATCATAAAGTTCGTCCAATTTTTTTAGCTGCCTGTAATCGAATTAATTTTAAGCATGAAGAACTGTCTCATCTTGAGTTATTTTGCAAAATAGAAGCACTAAGAAAGCCACTTATCCAGAATGAATTACACGTATTAAATGCATCATTTAGTGAAAAGCATATTGCTATAACGCCCTATTACAGTTCATTTTATCTTGAATATTTGTATAACAAAAACTCACTAAGGGAGGCAGATCATATAAAAGTATTTGTTAAAAGAAAAGAGCTAGTTTTAGCGGTTCAACTATTAATAGATAGGGGTTTCAAATTAAAAATTGAACACACAGATTGCATAGAAAAAATCTTGACCGATACATTGTATAATTACGTCTATCTTGATAAAAAGCTGACTAATGGCATACATTTAAGGATTCAACTATATTGGGAGATGATTATCGAATCAGATTATAGTTTATTTTCCACCATAAATACTAATTTCTCAGATTATCATAGATTCAAATCATGCGATAAAGATTTTATATTTAAAATAATAATAGCGAACCAGAGTAAACAAAAATATTGGCTTAGGCTACAATATGTTGTAGATCTATTAGTATACATTAAAAAATATCCACAAAATAGTACAGGACACTTGTTATCTATTTCTGAAGAAATAAATTTGACAAAAATGACAAATTTAGGACTGTCTTTAATTGAATCTTATTTATCTGGAGAAAAACGATCATCATTGTTTCATGTACCTACTACACTTTCAAAGGTATCGTACTTTTGGGAAAACGATTCAAGTCGGACAGGTTTTTATAATCTGTGTCTGTTGTTTAGTATCTATAGGAAAACGTTTGATTTTAAAATTCCTTGGCATACTTTATTGATACATTTTTTCCGAATGTCTCCATTTATATGAAAATGCATAATTCTGGTATAAGATTCTATCTTTTTTAAATCATAAAAATTATTATTGCAAAAATATATCTTCTTATAATGCTTTTAAGACTCATTTGAAAATGCGGTATTAAATACGTTTTGACTAAGTTCAGAATAATCACATTCTAATTTTATTTTTGATTAATAAAACGCTTAATATTTTCTAAAAATGACCTAGATACTGGAAAAGTTAGGCCATTGTTCAGAATCACCTCTTTTAAATTTAATACTGAAATGTATGCTGAATTAATTACATATTTGTGATGAATGCGTAAAAAGGTTTGATCTAGAGACTCCTTCATAATTCTTTTGAGGGAGATTTTTTTTGCATACTTCCCCAAAAGAGTATAAATAGTGACGTAGTTTATATCACTTTCCAGATATATAATATCCGTAAAATTGACTTTTTCTAGCCTTCCTGATTTTCCGCTTAACAGTATATATTTATGAGCTAAAAAATCATGCTGCTTTTTTTCTTTAAAGTTTAGTAGTGCTCTATTTAAAACAGAAAAAAAACTTATTTTATGAAATGGTTTTACCAGGTAGTTGTCTAAATAATCTTTTAATTCATTATAGAAATCCTCTTCTAATGAGCTCGTGATACCTACTATTGGAAAATTTGACGGGCTTATTTCTTTTATAAATTCAATTCCTTTTGGTTTACTATCAATTATCAAATCTGAAACAAAAATATCAACCTCTGTTTTGTTTATATATTCAAATGCACTGAGAATATTATCAACGATGGCGATGATATGAAATTCTGAACCCTCTAACATCATCTCAAGCTTTAAAGCATACAGAGGGTCATCTTCTAAAATCAAAATATTTTTTTTCATTCAACAAATTATAGATTGTAAAAATAATTTAATTTATTGTTACAATAGTTTCATTTATGTACCCATAAGTGTTAATTATTTACTTATGTTTTTGGTTTTATGGAAAAAAATTATGGTTTATATGAAATTTAATAAATAAATAATAAAGCTATGGTAGAAATTCTAGTTTTAGAGGACGATTACTTGTGGCAATTACATTTAGAGAGAATTTTGCAGAAATATAAAAATTTTAAAATTTTAAAATTTTCAGAAACCATTAAAGATGGTTTAGTACAGATAAGTAATCTTAATCCAGATCTTATTATTTCTGACATTTATTTGAAAGATGGAAATGTATTTGATTCATTATTGCAGCACAAATTTGAGGTAACCCCAACCCTCTTTATTTCGGGTACGCAAGAAGAATTAGTATTAGGTAGGTCTGATAATTATAAAATGAGTAGTTACTTAGTAAAACCATTTCATGAAGTTTCACTTATTTCTACATTGAATATACTAGCGGACAATTATATCAATTTAAAGAACAATTATATATTTTTGAAATCAAATCAAAAAGCTCCGCAAAGGATTTATTTTGAAGAAATAGAACGTGTAGAAGCAGAAGGCAATTATTGTATCATTTTTTTTAATAATGGCAAAAAAATTGCAAAAAAACTATCTTTAAAAAAAATGATAACCACTTTAGACAAGCGTTTTTTTCAGATCAATAAAAGTACATTAGTTAATCTTAATCATCTTTCAAAAATTGATTATTCGAACCACGAACTATATATCAATAATCTTAAATTCCCTTTAGGTAAAAAATACAAAAAAAATCTTGAATCTATTCTGTATTAAAAAAAATCTTGAATTATGAATATTGTATTAGGAGAAAAAATTCGAGCAGACCAAAGCCAAATATCATTTTTTAGATATGAATCACAAAACATTACGAGTGTTCATTTTAAAAATGGCGGCTATTTATTGATAA
The DNA here is from genome assembly GCF_042649125.1 of Lacihabitans lacunae. Classification (NCBI taxonomy): domain Bacteria; kingdom Pseudomonadati; phylum Bacteroidota; class Cytophagia; order Cytophagales; family Leadbetterellaceae; genus Lacihabitans; species Lacihabitans lacunae. Next base: position 117,701 of record NZ_JBHRYQ010000002.1, on the reverse strand, counting down.
AAAAGCCACTTATTACTTTCGCTCGAGAGTTTCCGCCGTCTAGTTTCCAAATGTTTAATGATAGATATTTGATTAATCTAAACCATGTATCCAATTATAAAAAGCTTGAAAAATGTATAACACTTAGTAATACATTTAAAATAAATTTGAAATCTTAATCGGAAAAATACTTAATTCCTATAAATTTATTTCTTTCAAAAGCTCCCTACATAAGCTTTTAATTTCTTCTTTTGCAAGCCTGTCTTCGCTTACTAATTCTAATACTTTATTAATTTGCAATTCATTTTTATACAAGCTTCTAAAATGAATTACCGTTGCATGTATTTTTATCCCAGTATTGAATAAAATCTCTAGGGCTTTATCAACCAATACTTTATTGTTTGGCACTATATTGAGTACTATTTTTGCTTTGAGACGGGTTCGTTCTTTTTTTATCTCTAAATAGTTTTGTATTGTTTGATTAAAACTTACCAAGTTTATATCTGTTGGCACGATAGGTATTAAAATAAAATCTGAAATTTTAAATATTTCTGACATTAATGGATGCAAATATTGAGGAGGGTCTATGATTCCTATATCATATTCATCTTTAATATCACTTAGATATTCTATCGGAACAACATCCACTCTACTTAATCCTTCATATTGACCTAGCCCATCTGTATTTCCTTGAACATCAATTATAACTGTCTTAATATTTTGGGACGTAAAGAAATACGCAATGTTTATAGCGAGTGTAGTTTTTCCTTGTTTGTTTTCCGTATTAGCAACTGCTATTATTTTCATACAGTTTAAAAGAAATGATACCTCTAAATATTATAAGAGGTATCTTATTTTTCTAAAAATTAGAATCTAAAGTTCCAGCTTAAGTTAAATATTGTACCTAATTGACTAAAGTGGTATCCGTCATACGTCATTTGAGAATATCTTTGGTTAAACGTAATCAGGTTTGATTCGTTTTTCAAAGCAGCTGCATCTTTTAACAATGCCTCGCCTTTGGCGTTATGTGCTTTAAATGACCACTCAGGCAATACATTCAAAATATTGTTGATATTTAACTGTAAAGTAGAGTTTTTAGTAGTCTCAAAAGAGATACCTAAGTCTGTAACCATTTTAGTTTTAAACTCCGTGTAAAGATCTAAACTCATACCTTGTTGTTGGAACTTCGTTGGTCCGAACAAAGTATTGTTCAGCGTAATTCCTAATTTGTTGATTTGGTAATCTAAACCAAGAATCGCCTTAAACTTAGGACGTGAAGTAAAGAACAAGGCCTCTTGTGTACCGTTTACTACTGACTGACCAGCAGAAGCTACAATCGAAGGGTTATTAACTGCTCCTTCTCTTTCGTTTTTCATAGTATAGTTACCTGCTAGGTTAACATTTAACTTACCTTCGCCAACCGCGATTTTACGGTAGCTCGATACGAAATCAATTCCGGCAGTACGTGTATTAAGTCCGTTTACGAAGAAACTAAGGTCTGAAAGGTTGTTTTCTTTCAATACTCCGTCAAGTTTCGTGTTTCCAGCTGCAGTAGAACCAATTTCAGTACTTAGGATAATCCTGTCTTTAACCGCAATGTTATAGTAATCTAATGTAATGCTCAGGTTTTTAGAAGGATTTAAACCTACTCCCATCGTAATGTTCATAGATTTTTCAGGCTTAAGACTTGGAAGACCCAATAGTCTCGCCTCACGCGAAACGTTTGAAACCAAACCACCTACTTGAATTCCTTGTCCTGGCACGAAGCTGTACTGAGCTTTTTGTGTATAAATCTGGTGAAGCGTTGGAGCCTTAAAACCCGTTGAAGCCGAAGCTCTAAGCGTTACTTTATCATCTGCAAATTTGTATCTTGTACTTAATTTCCATACAAAAGCACTACCAAAATCTGAATAGTTTTCTAAACGAGCAGTACCGTTGATTAAGAAATTATCGCTAAAGTCAACCGCCACGTCAGCATAAGCACCGATGTTATAACGGTTAAATGTACCCGAGTTACGTGGGTCATTTCCTGCAAATGAGTCAGCACCACCGTCCTCGTAAGAAGCTAAATCTCCTTCTATTACTGTGAAGTTTTCTGATCTAAACTCAGAACCGAAAGCCACGCCTACTTTGTCATTAAGTCTTCGGTTGATATCGATGTTACCTACATTGTGGGTAAAACGCGTACCACCTGGTTTGAATATGATCGGGCTGTTTTCTTTGTATTTGTTAGTTCCGTCCGGATTAAGTGTTCCATTTCTATTGTGCGAGTTAGTAACTGTGTATGTTTGCTCGTTTCCACCTGTAGTGAAACTTACGTCTGTGTTCCAATCGTTTCTGCTTGATTTAAATCCTAAAGTACCGTTGTAGTCCACTAGGTCTCCATCAAAAGTAGGCACATATCCTTGGTATGAAGCGGCAGTACCGTCACCAAAGAAATCCTTTAGATATGGGAATGACGAGAGAGTTCTCCAGTAAGGCGTACGGAAGTTAGCAAATGAGTTAACTTTTTTATACACATATCCGAAGTTAGCGTATATCTCACCTGTAGCAGAAATCTTTTTACCTGCATTACCCGCAAATTTCATTGCAGTAGTATTAGGAGAACCGTTAATGTTACGTGCATCTGGGTATTTAGCCAAAAACGCCTTAACATCGTTTATGTTAGCTCCAAAATCGGCAGCTTCACCAGCAGCATCAACGGTACCAGGTCTGTTGGCAAGTTTTGACTGCGACATATCTAATGTATAGTTCACAAATCCGTCTTTACCCAATGAATTACCATTATTGATAGCCACACCATACATTTCACCATCTCCTTTCGAAGTAATTCCTGACCTCAAAGTAACGCCACCGTTGTTAGCGTCGTCTTTTAAGATAATATTCATAACACCGGCAATGGCATCAGAACCGTATTGAGCAGAAGCTCCGTCTCTTAGTATCTCTACTCTTTTGATCATATCCACAGGTATTGCAGAGATATCAGCACCAGTTTCACCTCTACCCGGCGATGTTTGGGTATAAAGCAATGAACTCATGTTTTTACGCTTTCCGTTTATCAAAATTAGCGTTCTACTTGGTCCCATGTTTCTGATTTCGTAAGGATCAAGAAGCGATGTTGCATCATTTACTGGAGTTTGAACCGTGTTAAATGAAGGCACACGATACTGCAAAGCCTTGTCAAAAGTGGTTTGACCTGTGCTTGTCAGCTCTTTAGTAGCTACGATATCTACAGGAAGCGGCGTGTCAGTCAACGTACGCTTAGAGTTTCTACTACCAACCGAAATTACAACTTCAGAAAGGCTCGTAGAAGATGGACTCAAAGTAACAACCATACCGTTTGCTGCTTTTACTGTCTTAGTTTCATAGCCGATAAAACTGAACTCTAGATCTGTACCAGCTGGCACATTGATGGTAAATGAACCCGTGGCATCTGACGACGTACCCACGTTAGACTTGTTTTTGATGGTAGCCCCAATAACTGGCGATTGATCTCCCCCATCAAGGACTTTTCCGGTAATTTGACCGAATGAATTTGTGCAGAAAATAAGCATCGCTGCACATAGCGAATAAAAATATTTCATAGGTTTTTAGTTTGGTTAATAGGAGCCTAAACTATTGTTTTAATTACTATGAAACCTTCGTTGTCACACATGTGGTACATATGTTGTATATTTCGGGGTATTTCTTGGAAGTTTTTAGTTGTAAAATTCGAATAAAAAACCTGTATTTTAATTCGAGTAATAAAATAAATATATTTAGAACTTAAAAAAACCTTACTCGCTAATTTTTTTAGTTATTACCACAACCATCTATACTTGCTTCAAAAACAGTGCCTAAATCTGCAGTAAATCCTTGCTCTAACAATATGTATTTTCCAGAATCATATTTTACTTTGCCTGAGCCAGTTATTTTATTTTTAGCTTTGATCTCTCTTCCTGCCTCAAACTTAATGGTTCCACTACTGATATCATTTAATGTGGACACTAAGTCATAAGCCAATGACTGACAAGGATTAATATTTACACTAACCGTGCCGGCTCCTCGACTTAAGCTCGGGCATTCGTTTTCAATACACTCTGCGAAATAACTGTAGCTATCACTCGGTGGATTATATAAGATAGGGCTAATAAAGCTTGTCCCTATGCCTAATTCTATACCTCCTATTTCTTGGTTATACCATTTTACAACACCATTACATCCTGAAGCATTTAGTGTGGTGGCCTGCCCACTATTAATTATTTCAGAATTGACCGTTACTAGGGGCGTGCTAGGAATTATGTTTATTGTAGCAGTAGCTGAGCTTCTTGAACTAACACAAGCACTTACGGTACAATCTACAAAATAGGCAGTAGTTGAAGAAGTTAAGCTTGGCGTTATAAATGAAGCCGTTGAGGCCAAACTTACTCCGCCAGTACTGGTGGCATACCAATTATAAGTACCCGTACATCCTGCGGCTGCAAGAACGACCGAACCCGTGCCACATCTGGCATTGGAAGTAGTGGTTGGAGCACTTGGAATATTATTTATGGTAGCTGTAGCTGAACTTCTTGAACTAGCACAAGCATTTACGGTACAGTTTACATAATATGAGGTAGTTGAAGATACACTTGGCGTTGTAAATGAAGCCGTTGAGGCTAAACTAACTCCACCTGTATTGGCAGCATACCAATTATAAAAACCCGTACATCCAGACGCCGTAAGTACGGCTGAACCCGTGCCGCACCGGTTGACTGATGTGGTATTAGGAGCCGCTGGGGCCGTACAAGGTACAAGCGTAACTAATTTTGAATTTGCACTAATTTTTCCACAAACTGTTCCATTTGCTAATAAGGTTTGAAAACTAGAAAAACTAGTGCCTATATAAGGTGCTAGGCTTAAACCTCCTTGAAACGACAAACCATAAACCGTATAATCACCATGAGAATATGTACTGGAATTTGATAAATCTGCAGTGTTAGTAAAACCTGATATATTGCCTGATACATTGTTTTTTACAAGGTATGTGTAATCATATGGATTTAAAACTAGAGGAGAGTAAACTATAGTACCCGCTGGACTAGAGGTAATGTTTATAGAATAAGATGGTGTGGCAGGGACACCACTAAAACCTGTTATTACTAATTTGTAAACATTATAAGCAGCAAGTATTACGGTTGTAGTATTATTTGTAGAAACATACGGTGCTGAATAAACTGCACTAGTTCCAATCCAATTGGTGCATGGCGATAAAGCATTATAAGAATCGGAATAAACGGTCATTATTTTACCAGCGGCTGAGCCTGAAAAGCTAAAAGTGTATGTACCAGAAGTATTTGGAATAAATGTGAATATATCATAATAGGTACTATTGCCAGCTCTTTGACATGAACCCGAACCATTATTAAAGGTAATATTAGTTACAGGGTCAGTAGATGCTATCGTTCCAGTAAATGAATTTATTGGTACACCAAATGCAGACATATTCAAATTTAGATTAGTTGAACCGGCTTGTTCTGTGACACTAGAAGTCGGGTATATACTAGATTCTTCAGGGCTACAAGCGGTTGCTATGGTTATATCGATATTGTTAATATCAAAATAAACATTATCTATAGCTTCAATTTTTATCCTTCCTCTCGTAGTGATATTGTTAGGAATAGTAACGGTGTATTGTCCATCGTTTTGAGTACTTCCTATTAATACAATTGGGAAGGTTTGTCCGCCGTCGGTTGAAAAACTTATTTTTACGTGACTAGTATTAAGGGGAGGCGAGTCTGTCCCATTTACATTCCAGGTTATATTGGCTGTATTACTTCCATTATAGAACCAAAGTGTTGGAGAATTTTGAGACGTAATCTCAAAAGGGCCCGAGGTTACTACACTAACTTTAACCTCATCGGAATCAACTCCACCACCATTAGCCCTATTGTCTCTGACAGTAAATCTAAAATGCATATCTCTTACTACCAGGGGCAAATCCTCGCCTACATTATCTGCCGGGTTATTAGCATCATTTAATATATATCCCAGACTGGGGAAAAATCGCTCGGTGCTACTAGCGGATTGTACACTCTTAAACAAAGGTGCGGTTTGACTATTTACGGCGGGATATCCGCCTAGCCCACTTACTGACGACCCTAAGGCTCCTTTATCACCTACGGTAGCTACATCAAATTGTTCCCATGTATAAGTCATTATATCGCCATTGGCATCAGTTGCAGTACCATTTAATTTAAACGGTGTACCTTTTGGAATACTTACATCTACTCCAGCATAGGCTACTGGTGGGGTGTTCCCAGTAGATGATGTAGTATAGCATGTGGCCTGATTATTAACATAGTTATATATTTTTTCAAGGCTCTTTGTATTAAAATATGATAATTGATTACCACCAGAAATGGTATAATTAGTAGGATAAACACAGTTATTAGCATAACTCATAAGTGTGGTTCCACTGCCAGGTTCCACTGCATCGGTGTTTGACCAACCACCTAGACAAAAATTAGGATTACTTTCGGAAGGCCCACCTACAGCATTAAATGTATGCCATGCTGTAAATTGGTGACCAACTTCGTGGGTAAATACCCTAACCACCATACTGAGATAAGTTGGAAAGGTTGCCAGATTACTCCACTCTGTCCAACCATTAGATTTAAAATTGTCTACACAGGGACTTGGGCCAGCTTGGCCCTGCGAAGAAATAAACGAAGATGTGAATATATTAAATGTATGCCCGACATCGTAATAAGAATAAGGAAGTATACCGTTTGCATTCATATTGTTAAAGCCATTTTGTGAAGCGGCGGCACTTGCAAAATTTGGGTCTGGAGAGAAAGGGTCCGTTGATGGGTTGGTAAACAAAATACCATAATTTATACTTTCATTTATGAGCTCAAATCGTATGGAAGCTTCTAATTCAAAAATAAGATTGGCTGCATTTAACAAAGAAACAATTTTTGAAAGAGCATTAGCTTGCGAACCATAAAAACTAACAAACTCTCCCGTTGCCGCTGCGGCCATTCTATACTTTCTTAAAGAACCTCCAACCGGAAATGGAGAAATACTTTTTATTGTGGCTTGGTTTTCGTCTTTTTTTTGATGAAAATCATCTCCAACATTACACTTTAGGTTATCAATGTTGGTCTCAGACATTGCATATATCCGAAATTGGTTCACAGAGTTCGCAATGGGCTCTATAAAAAAATAGCCCTCTGGTGTTTGCATAATACCATCCAGCGTATTTTCTGTTAATGTAATTTTCATTTGAGTTTTTCCGTCCTCAGATTTCCCAGAAAGTATACTAATATCTTTTATCTTTTGAGGAGAAATAAGCTCTTCATTGAATGTAACATTTATTAAGTTCCCATCATAATTAGGAAACTGAGTTTTAAAATTACTTATCAAGCCGTTTGATGCTATATATACTCCGCCATTTCTTTGGAAGTTTCCCAAATCAATATAAACTTCTTTCCCAATATTATTTAAGGGTGTAATTTGAGCAAAAACCTTTTTTTGTGAAAAAATTAATATAAGTGTAAAAAGAATGAGCGAAATCAATTTAAAAGATGTGTACTTGAATGATTTTAATGGGATAGTTTTCACAATGCTTAATTTAAATTTGGAAATTTTTTATTAGATTCAAAAAATATCCAATTATCTGAAAATTAATAGCATATAAATCACTGAAAGGGTTACAAATAACGTTTTTAGGTAATTATCTGTAATTCTACTTAAGACCTATATGAGTATTTATCTGCAGGTAATAAATTAAAATAGCCTAGATTCAATAATTAGACAATACTTTTAAAGTAATTTTAGAATTACTTTAAAATCTACTAAAAAACGAGGTTCGGCTGTAAGCGAGGGCAATATCTGTAAAGCTCCAAATCTAGTACAAAAGCTTGGGTTTCTAAACAACAATCTCACTATTCAAATGACCTAATTAAGGAAATTCCTCAAATAATTTGACTTAAAGAAGCTACCTGAAGCGACATTCATTATTTCTGGATGTGCGTGTTTTTTGATTAATCAAAATCCGTTTCTTTATAAAAACTGCTTTTTAAATATTTAAATAATATTGGCTACCTTATTCCAAGCTGTTCGCAAATAGCATGAATTGTATATTTTATGAATAAGTAAAAATCTTTTTGCTATTTCCTGCTTTTTTTGAAAGTTTCTTCGGTCTACCTCCTACCCGACCTCTTTCAATAACGGAATTTTATCTAGCCTTTGACTGGTATTGAATCCAACTTTTATCAAAGAAGATAAAACTACAAAAAGATAAAAAACCAATTTTACTACAGCCGCCTTGGTGTCAATATTTTTTTTTAAACCGCTAATTGACAACACCTCCAGCGTTTTAAGGTTGACCATCCAATTAGGTACATTTTTTCCTCAACCTATAAAATCTCCAAACGGTTAAAATATCTCCTTTATGTGGGTGTACGTTACGTTTTTTTCAGGTCTGTCCGAAACGGTTCTTGAAATTTTGTGTAGTAATATTTTCTTGCTCCCCTATTTCGAGGGAATCTATTTACAACTCGGGGTTTGGGTCATGGATATAACCACTACGTATCCCGCAAGAATAATGAAGTCCGTAATTTTTAATACTTGTTTCTTTTCTCTCCACAGTACGTACACTCCTCAAAAGCTCTAGCGGTTTTTTCATAAACATGCATACACTTTTCAGCTGTTCCACCAAATCCACGACCAGCCACAACTTTTTTGCAACTTAAACAAGTAACTCCTAAATAGTCAGATTGTGTATTAAAATGTTTACACAAAAAAGAACCCCCTACCTGCTTTTCTCCGGATAAGTTTACTATCAAATCTCGAATTTGTTTCTCTGACAGGTTCATCTGCCGTAGATTCTTTTTGAATTCTTCTTGATCTAACATAAGGTATAAAAAAACTTATATTAGCTCAAATATATCTTATTTTGAATATTTTATCTAGTTTTTTTACTAAATTTAATGTGTTTTAATAGCGTGGTTCTCATTTGTGGAATTGGTAAAAAAAGCAAACGTTATCAAATAAAAATCTTATGATTTTCTTTAATATTATACATGCAAAATTGAAGTTCAGTGACTATTTCGTTCTGGTGGTATTTACGGTGGCTTATGCTATTTATGAATATGAAACGACCGAAACAGAAACTAAAAGAAACACATACTATATTATTTTTTTTGTGTCACTTACAGCATTCAAAATTTTCAGATATATGTCTTCAAGTATTAAATAAAACAGCCTTATTGTTTTCGACAAGCTAACCCGTTTATAATATTTATTTGTTTCAAAAGTATGCTCTTGATTCGGTTATTTTTTAGATTATTTCCCAAAATTCCAACCCATTTTTCTATAGGTAACGAAATTTTTGTGCGAATAGAAAATATTGACTATTTTAAACCCTAAATCGTTAGTCACAATTTTTTGCCCCCCCCCCGCTTAAATAATAATTTAAACATTATTAAGCTTGTTTTTTTGCTCGACAAAAAACATGACGGCCAATTCTTGCCCTTGTTTTCATCGGAAAAATTAAACCAACAAAAAATTTATGCTGACATAAACTTCTTGCCAATAGCCCTAGATTACGTGTGAATTTGAGAATTAATAAAACTATATTAAACCACATCAGCAGCAAAAACGGAGATTTATACACCTGATTCATGTATTTGTAACAAAAAACAACCCGCCTGTTTGACTTTATAGATAACAAATACCAAATAGATACTAATTGATGTAAAATAGGATCAACAACAATGGTTAGAATGCCACCAAAAAAGACTCAAAAAATCGAAAATGAGTGGTCTAATAAATGGTATACGAAATATTTTTGACATATATGAAAAAAATTTTACCTTCGATACTGCTTATCTTACTTGGCTTAGAGGGCTTCACTCAAACTGATAGCACAAAGACTGACTCCACCCGTATTTTTAGTGCCCAGGCCGATCCTTACAAAAAATACATACCGAACTACTCCCCTTTACCACCCAACACGGCTGCTTTTCAAAAGTTTGGAGATTATTCCGTAAACTTAGCAACTGGAGTACCAGATATTAGCATACCTATTTATACCGTACAAGATGGGGATTTATCTTTGCCAGTAGTTCTTAGATACCATGCTTCGGGTCATAGGATTAATGAGCTAGCCTCGTGGGTGGGCTGGGGATTTAGTTTAGACGCTGGTGGTGCAATAAACCGAAGTATTGAATCAATTGCTGACGACAAACCTATAGCAACCAACTACCTGAACAACCCTATTATTAACCGAGACCTTTGTAATTCAGCTTCAGATTACAGCTTTTTGAATACCGTTGAAAATGGATTGGCTGATACCCAACCTGACTTATTTACTTACTCCGCACCAAGTGTTTCGGGTAAGTTTATGTTGAGACATAATGGAGTACCTCCCTTTTTAATGCCCTGGCAGCCTCATATAATAAACTATGGTATTGGCACCAATACCACCATTAATTCTTTTGAGGTCATAAATGAAAATGGTCAACTCTATCGCTTTGGAAAATATGCCGATGGTACAGAGGTAAACGAATTTCAAACGATTCCCACTTCTTTTGGTCTAGAAAACGCTGGTATAGTTTCTTGGCCATTGACCCAAATTTTATCTCCAAATGCCAACGATAAAATTGAACTTTCATACCAAGATGGTGGAACAATCCAACAAAGCAGTCTTTCTTATTCAGCTACTATAAATTACAATGCCGCAGGTTTTCCCACTTCTTACGGAACAACGCCTACTCCCAGCACTCAAACCCGCCAAAATACCCAAAAGAATATACATAAAATTACTTTTAACAATGGTGAAGTGGAGTTTGTGCAATCCACTGCTAATCGAGCAGACTTTGCGGATGGACATTCCCTAGAGAGTATTAAGATATATAACTATGAAAATGGGGAAAAGCGGCTCATGAAGCTTTACAGTTTTCATTACAGCTATTTTACAGACAGACTCGGCAATAACGGACGCTTGAGACTGGATAGTCTTCGTTTTTCTGATGCTACGTTGACTGATATTCAGACTTATAAATTTGAATATACCACCTCAAACTACTCTTGGTTTTACAAAGAAGGCTCTAACTCAGACCTCAGCGATATGGCCAAAATAGATTATTTTGGTTATTATAACCACCAAAACAATGCTCATACCTTAGACAGCCCTTTTAATGGAGTGACTTGGACCGGTAGCAATGCCAATAGAAACAGTAATGAAACTTATATCAAACAAGCTGTTTTAAACAAAATAGTTTACCCCTCTGGTGGGTTTACACTGTTTGATTTCGAGGCCAATAAAATTATCAGAAATAGCAGCATATATACCGCCGGTGGTCTTCGAATAAAAACCATCAAACACTATCTCGCCAATGCTTCATTAAGTTTTTTAAAGCGATATGAGTTTAGCTCAGCAGATGGCTCAGGTTTTGGAAAATTAACTACAGGAAACTGGGGATTTCCAGCTACAGGTTTAGTGGGTACTGTTCAGTATTTATCGGGCACAGATATACTAAAAACAGATATCATTAGTCCTGATGCCAATATTCAAGCTAACCCTTTTGATAGTAGTCCGGTCTATTATACCTTGGTGACGGTTTTTGAAGAAGAAAATATTGACCCCGTCAAAATCGGCAGAACAGAGCATACCTTTAGTTTTGAGCCTGATATCATTGTATCTAGTCCATTTACATTACAAAGGAATATTGAACCATGGAAACGCGGTCAAGAGTTAAGTCTAAAATTTTTTGACACAGATAATGTTTTGAAATATGCCAAAATCACTGACTACCAAATTTATAAGAATGAAAGTATTCAAAATTTTCAGCTGGTTTATAAAATCAATGAAGCAAATGCAATTTGTAACTCCTGTAATTCGGGTATGCCATTTGGCTTTTTAACCAATGGCGGTCAGATTTCCGCTACTCAAAATTCGACCTCCTGCAACAATCCAAGATTGGTGTTTTTTAACGGATCAAACCTAACTGGAGCAATAAAACCAATACAGATTAACGAAGTAAGGGATGGCGTAAATAATATGGTGAGCCTTCATTACAACGAAAACCTTTTGCCAGACACTACCACCACCGAAAACTCCCAAGTAGGTCATTATTATCAAGATATCAACATTTTCTCTACTAATAGCTCTTATAATGCTGATGCCATCGCTTTAGAAATGCGAAGCCGAAACATGATTGCCAACCCCTTAGAAAATAAAACTAGAGAAAATATTGGTAGTGGATATAGCGATATTTTTCACCAAAAAAATAACTACAATTCATTCACAGGAACCAACGCCAGAGGACTTACCAACAATATATTACCATCAGAAACTTGGGTGGCTGCTACAGGCGGAACCCTCGAAAAACGAGTAGAATTTAAAAATTACGATGCCTATGGCAATATACTTTCTTATGAACTAGATGGCCAACCCACAACACTTATCTATGGCTATAATAACTCTTTGGTGCTTGGTTTGGTAAAAAACGCCACTTTGTCGCATGTAAATACCGCTCTGAGCAGTACTGGACTTTCGCCAGCAGCGTTTTCGGTCAGTACATTAAGTGCTGCCCAAGAAACCATTTTGCAAAATTTCCAAAACGCCATACCCAATACGCTCATTGACTGGTACCTGCATCGGCCACATATTGGCCTTAGTCAGCATTTTGCACCCAATGGCCTAAAAACAAGCTATTTTTATGATTCCCACCAGCGGTTCAGCAAAGCCACCGACCACGAGGGCAACATTTTGCAAACCAATGAATACAAAATTAGCCCTGCCGAAAATTATATAGCTTCAGCCAAGCCACGAATCGCCACCACCAATGATGTATCGGCCAAATCCTACCTAAATTCGATAGTCGATTACCAACATTTTGACGGGCTCGGCAGGCCCACCCAAGCCATAGGTATAGGCCAAACGCCCGACCTAAAGAGCCTTATCAAGAGCGAAATTAACTACGATAAATATAACCGCCAGCTAAGTACACTATTGCCAGTGGCGGCTACTTCTACGGTTTACGCTCCCATAAGCAATGCCAAAAGCCTTGCCCAAAGTTTTTATGCTGATACCGCTCCCACAGACAGCACTATTTTTGAAGCTTCCCCGCTCAATCGCCCAATGGCCAGCTTTGGGGCAGGGCAAGCATGGCGTGCAGCAAACAAAAAGACACAAATATTCTATGAATCTGGCGGTACAGAGGTACGATACTATGCCGTCAACGCATCCAATAACATCGTCTTAAGCGGTACCTATCCTGCCCATTCGCTTTTCAAAAAAAGAGTACTAGACGAGCAGGGCAACGAAACCATAGCATACACCGACAAACGTGGCCGAATGATAGAAAAACGCCAGCAGCTGCAAACGGGCGTATATGCACATACCCACTACCTCTACGATGGCTTAGGCAGGCCCAAGGCCATTATTCAACCCATGGGCTATGACCTCAACCTCGGCTTTACGTACAATTCCGCCGATTTTCAGAAATGGGTCTTCTTCTACAATTATGATACAAGAGGCCGAAACACCGAAAAGCACGTACCTGCGGCAGGATTTACCAAAATGATATACGACAAAAAAGACCGTTTGGTGATGCAGCAAGACGCCTTTCAGGCCACCCTCAACAAATGGAATTTCCAGAAATATGATGCCTTTGATAGAGAAGTATTCAGGGGCGAAACCCTCAATGCTAACGCTCAATCTGTTTTGCAGTCGGCCTTTAATGTATATACCGCACCCGACGAAGTATGGAATAGTGGCAGTGGCTACAGTGGCACTAGTTTTCCGGCCATGGTCAACCCAAGTATAAACGACGTGCAGCTTTTTACTTTTTATGATCAATACGATTTTGTATCGGCCTTAAACAATAACCTGGCCTTTGAGGGGGGCAGTGCCTTCCATGCCAAGCACACCTCGGCCAAAGGCCTGCAGACCGGCACAGTAGCCTACAACCAAGCCGACCCTTCTTCGGCGAGCTCAGGAACCCGCCAGTTCTTTATATCGGCTAACTATTTTGACACCAAAAACAGGAGTATTCAGGCCAAAACCCAGAATCATTTGGGAGGAATAGACCTCGTAAACACCAAATACGGTTTTGCGGGCCAAGTATTACAAAACAACGTAACACACCGCAAGGCGGGCCAAGCCGATATTAGCAACCAAACCCAGACCGACTATGACCCTATGCTACGCCACAGTATCAACGGCCAAGCATTCAAGGTACTCGCCAACTATAGTTATGACGACCTAGGGCGATTAAACAGGAAAATAATAGAGCCCGGGGCTGTGGACTATACCTGTGGCAATAGCAAAGAAAGCATGACCTCTGGCAGCTGGACACAGCCAAGCACATGGCAAGGCTCAAGTATACCAACGGTGGGCGACGCCGTCAAAATAAACGTAGGCCATACCGTTAACCTTTTCAACCAGCAAAGCCAAGACATTATGTATGTCATCACCTATGGCGGGCTAAACATTAGCGGAGCCGGCACAAGGCTGAATCTAAAATTTGTGGGCAACAACACCACAAACCTTACCACCGCCCTACAAACCATAGACTACGCCTATCATATCCGTGGCTGGCTAAAAGGCATCAACCCAAGCCTAAACACCGCCGAGGGCGACCTCTTTAGCTATAAACTAGACTACGAAACAGCCGGCTACTATGATGGCAATATTGGCAAAATAACTTGGCAAAGCCCCGATAATCCATACAGCTGTGCCAAACCCACCCGAAGCTACACCTATAGCTACGATAAAAGCTCAAGACTACTCAATGCTACTTATGCAAGCAACGTAAGCAACGAAAACTTCGGTATTGCAGGCATGAGCTATGACAAAAACGGAAACATAAACACCCTGCAACGCTATGGTATAAATGGAAGTGCTTTTGGACTTATTGATAATTTGAGCTATTTTTATTCGGGAAATAGGCTAACTGGCGTAAGTGATGCCGTAAGTGGTAATCCAAACGTAGGAGATTTTCGGGCGAGCGGAAATAGTTCAAATTACACCTACTACCCAAATGGTTCTTTGAAATCTGATGCAAACAAGGGCATAAGCCTGATAGAGTACAATACCTATCTCAACAAAGTTAAACAAGTAACTTGGAGCGATGGCCGTTGGCTCAAGTTTAATTACGATGGAGCTGGTTCGCTGTTGAAAAAGGAAAACTCAGCAGGTGAATATTGGGATTATGTCGGGGATTTGATTTATAAAAACGGCAATAATTATTCTTTAAATTATGCCGAAGGTAGGATAGTTTTTACAAACAATTCTTGGAATTATGAATATGACTACCGCGATATTTGGGGCAATCTGCGACTAAGTTTTGCTTCCGAAAATGGTCAATTAAAAGTAAAACAACAGTCTGACTTTGATCCTTTTGGATATATATTTAATCAATCAGCCGGCGTAAACAAAAACCACTTTCAATACCAAAAACAACAACGCATTGAAGATTTCGACCTAAACATAGATTTTTTCAAGTTTAGACCCTCAGACCCAACAATCGGCCGTTTTTGGATGGTGGACCCATTAAGCTCGCAATATCCACATAATTCCACTTATGCTTTACAGGAAAACAAGTTTGGCATGGGTGTAGAGTTGGAGGGTGCGGAGTTACAACCTTTTTATCCAAATTTGCAAGGTGAACTTTACAGAAGTGCTGGTGTTAATAGTTCGACTGATGCACAGAAAGTGGGTAAGGAGCTTTTAACTGCTTACACTAAAGCCCTTGGTACTGTGATGTTAATGGCAGCACCAATTGAAGAATTGGCAGTTGGCGGTTTACTTGCTGTTGGAATTAAGGCAGAGGCAACTTTAGCAAAAGAAGGTGCTTTACTACTTAGAACAGGTGGCCAAGAAGCAAAAAGTGCGGCTAGTCTTGATAAATTGAATAGAAGTTTGGCTTCTGAATCACAAATGGCTGGTAAAAGTGAATCAATCGCAGGGGCTGGTTCAAAAACACCGCTAAAAAAAGCCGAAGACATGGCAAAACAATATGGAGGCGATGCCAAAGATTATGCTAAAATGCGTTCTAATAGTAGTTATAAAGCTAATGATGGTACAAAAATAGAAACTCACTGGGAAGAGAATATTAAAACAGGCGAAAAATATAATACGAAGACAAAAATTAATAATGAAGAACCACCAGCACCTTCTGGTCAAAGGTATCAACAAAAATTAGATAAAATAAAACAATAATGAAAGTTAAATTTAAAACAAAAGAGATTACAGAAGCCCTAATTATAAAGTTTAATAACCCATTTTTAGCAAAGCAAGGTTTTTCTCTTGATATAGGTGAAGAATATTTAGTTTTTGGACTATATATCGAGAAGAATGGAGCGATAGTAATTGACTGCTTAAACAAAAACAATCATTTGCATAATTATCCGCTTGATTTATTTGAGGTTGTAGATAATAGGGTCTCAAAATATTGGAAAATGAAAATTCGAGAAAATGGAGAAATAACTTTTTTACCAAATGAATATTATGAAAATGAATATTTTCATGATGATTTATCGGAAGATACACCTGAAATAGTTGAACAATTTCATGATATGATTAAAAGATTTCAGGAGGAATTTAATTAAAAATTGTAGGAAGTTTGAGTCGAATATCTATCTCAAAGCAATATATCAACGTCAACTCTAATCAAGTCAGATAAACCGACGTCGGCGATTTTAAAAATCTCAATTACACGAACGATGACTATGAATATTGGCCAAATGGTGGCCTGAAAACCGACAAAAATAAAGAAATATCCTTGATAGAATACGATACATATCTCAATAAAGTAAAAAAGGTAAATTGGGCCGATGGCCGATGGATAACATTTACTTACAATGGAGCTAGTGAACTTATTCAACGCAAAAGCTCAGCTGGCGACACTTGGGATTATGCAAACGGCATAATTTATAAAAACAATGTAGCCTATCAAATACCTACACCTGAGGGACGAATCGTAAATAATGCCGGCACTTGGGCCTATGAATATGAGTATAGGGATCATTTGGGCAATTTAAGAGTTGGCTATACAAAGGAAAATGGTAAACTTAAAATAAACCAACTGAATACGACTGATCCATGGGGTTTTGAAATTTCGGCACTTTCAGCTAATAGTCTTACAAAATCAAATTTTAAATATCAAGGCAAAGAGGAAATCAAAGAAATAGGCTGGATAGATTTTGGAGCAAGAATGTATGATCCTGCACGTGGACAGTTCACAACGGTCGATCCGTTAGCTGACCACCCGAACCAAGTTGCTTTTACCCCGTACAATGCGTTCTGGAACAACCCGGTCATGTTCACCGATCCCGATGGCAGGTGTCCCTCATGTCCACAAGGCGAAGAAGCCGCCAAACTTTATGCCGCAGGGGCTCAAGTAGAAAATAAAGATGGCTCTTGGACTTGGACAGGAAAAGAATGGCAGACCAACCAAACTGCCCAAGTAAGCGATAGGCAAGTGGCATCTGCCATGCCCTTTAATACAGCCTTTGGTATGGGGGCATACGCAGGTCTGGAACAAACAGGGCAATTTTTATCAAGCTTGACCACTACACAAGGCTGGAAAGACTTGGGCGAAGGATTTGTCAATATGGCAAAAATGGGTAGCGTTACCGACCCCGAAGGCATGATGATGAGAGCCGAAACCGCAATGGCGGTAGATGCCTATGCCAATAATATCCCTAACATGACAGCAGGAGAAGTAGCCTACGACCTTGGCTATGGTAGCGAAAAAGTCGCCGAAGCTGTACTCACAAGAAAAGTAATGCCTGTAACCAAAACAAGTTTAGGTTTACCGAAAGGTTTTGGAAGTGCAAGTAAGTATACTAATATGGTTTCCTACGGACTCAAAAGAAGCATGGGGCAACTCCCATTCAGTGTTCGTACGCCACTTGTTGGGTTATCTGCAAAAAGTAGGGATTTAGGGATAGTCTTAAGTAGAAACTTAGTAACTCCAGTCGGTTATGGTATTGGTGTTGGTCAATTACAATATCTTAAAAAAAGATAATGGCATGGAAAATTTAGAGAAAATACAAGGTTTGCTTGAAAAGCAAGGTATCAAGAAAAATAAGATTAATCTAAATACAACGATTCAATCATTAGGTTTTGGATCAGAAGAGATTGACGAATTCTTTAATGACTTCGGAGAAACATTTAAGATTGATGGAAAAGAATACGATTATTATGACTATTTCTTTGAAAAGGTTCACCCTCTGCATATATTAAGAGATACTTTTAATCGCATATTTTATCCTTCAAAGGTCAAAAAGCTACCGATAACGATAGAACATTTAATAAAAGTTGCCGAGCGAGGTAAATGGTTTAAACCCGAAGTAATCTAAAGCCCAAATCTCTCGGAATGAGGGCTTTTTCATTTACAGAGCGGCGATATTTTTAAGTTTGACTGATTTAATGAAGCCATCCAGCACGTGCAGGATATGGTTTTTTTCGGTGTTCTCCATCTTGTCCAGTTCGCTCAGTCGTTGGAGCATGACGGGGTCTTTGAACAAATCCGCCTTATCGGTCTCGCCCAAGAGGTAGCCCACGGTAGTATTCAAATATTCCGATTAGTACAGAGTAAGAAATCGAAATGTGGGCAGGAGTTTAAGAGGGTCGATCCATTAGCGGAGTTCTTACCTGGAATAAATTCTTACGCATATGCCATAAATAATCCCATACTGTTCAATGACCGATTTGGGCTGTATCCTTCATTGGCGAATGGAACAAATCAAGTTGCAAAATGTGAAACATGCCCTAATGGAGAAAATTATGATGTTTACAGAGAAAGCAAATCCCAATTTACGTATATCGATGGAATGGTTGTAAATGGTGATGGTTCAGGTCCTACAGCCCATGCACAAAGAAATAATAACTCTTATAACTTTTTCTATGAATTTGGGATGGGCTCAGCTGGAACCGCAGAGTATTTTCTAGGCAAAAGAATTGAAAACATTGCTAAATGGGATGGAACCCACCGTTATGGTGGTGCTAAAAATGTACTTTCTCAGGCTGAAATTGATGCAAAAGCTATTGCACGTCAACCTTTGATAAAAAACAGACCTATTAACATTTTAAGACAATATGCTTTGCCGAGGAATCAGGCCTTGAAATTGGCTAAGGGGTTGAAATTTGCTGGAAGTATTACTGCTTTATATACAGTTACATCTTCTGCACTTCAAGCAAATGCAGGTGAAATAACAAATACTCATGCCTTAACGACAATTGGATTAACCGCATTGGGTATTGGTGCTGCAACTTTATCTGCACCAATCGCTGTTCCAGCAATAATTTTAGGAGGTCTTTATGGGTATTATGAAGATGATATCTGGCACGATTATGACAAGGCAAACGCTGAAAACTTTAAACAAAAATGAAAAAAATAATTTTTGGTTATCTAAGTGGACTACATCAATTACTTCGAAAAGTTGACGATACAGAGTTATATGTAATATTAATTATAATGTTAATAGAATTTATTTTACTATTCTTTTTTTTAATAATATTCGATGTAAAAACTCTTTCAATTGATAGCTTTTTGCCAAATAAATGGCTGAGTAGATTTACATTAGGAACCTTACACTATTTGTTTAATAAGTATATTCTTGGCCTTCGTGAAGGCAACTATTTAAAATATGATCCCATGCCAAGAAAACTAACATTAATTACAACTATTGGCTTTTTTAGCTTTTTTATATTATTGATAATTTTTAAAGACTCAATACCTGTGATTAAGTAAATGAATTATTTGATAGCGTGGATCAACTTCGAAATCCCACTTCTCCCAAATTAATGCATCATTTGGTAAATAGAAATAAAATATAACGTATTGTAAACAAAGTATGAAACGATTAAGATGTCAGGAATAGGCTTTACCAATTTAAACAAAACTCAAAGATAACTGCAACGCTATGGTATAAATGGAAGTGCTTTTGGACTTATTGATAATTTGAGCTATTTTTATTCGGGAAATAGGCTAACTGGCGTAAGTGATGCCGTAAGTGGTAATCCAAACGTAGGAGATTTTCGGGCGAGCGGAAATAGTTCAAATTACACCTACTACCCAAATGGTTCTTTGAAATCTGATGCAAACAAGGGCATAAGCCTGATAGAGTACAATACCTATCTCAACAAAGTTAAACAAGTAACTTGGAGCGATGGCCGTTGGCTCAAGTTTAATTACGATGGAGCTGGTTCGCTGTTGAAAAAGGAAAACTCAGCAGGTGAATATTGGGATTATGTCGGGGATTTGATTTATAAAAACGGCAATAATTATTCTTTAAATTATGCCGAAGGTAGGATAGTTTTTACAAACAATTCTTGGAATTATGAATATGACTACCGCGATATTTGGGGCAATCTGCGACTAAGTTTTGCTTCCGAAAATGGTCAATTAAAAGTAAAACAACAGTCTGACTTTGATCCTTTTGGATATACATTTAATCAATCAGCCAGCGTAAACAAGAACCTTTTTCAATACCAAAAACAGCAACGCATTGAGGATTTTAACCTAAACATAGATTTCTTCAAGTTTAGGCCATCAGACCCAACAATCGGCCGTTTTTGGATGGTAGATCCATTGGCGGATAAATTCCTAAGTATTTCGCCCTATGTTTATGTTAATAACAATCCGATACGGTTTATAGATCCCGACGGGAATGCACCTGTAGACATTATTTTATTAGGAGCTAATAATTCGAGTGTTACTGTAAAAACTGACTTGGTAGATTTAAAAATTAACGCCAGCGGTTTAGGAGTTGATTTTGGCGGAAACTACACACTTTCGGGCAATGACGTTTTGCAAGCTGCCGTAGATATTGGAGGAGTTTTTGACCCTACGCCAACCTTGGATTTGATTGGTGCAAAGTTATCTGCCGAAAGTGGCGATTATTGGGGAGCTGGTGCAAGTCTCTTAGGGGCTGCCGTACCATACGCAGGCGACTTAGCCAAAACCCCCAAGATTGCTAAAGGGCTTGGGGTGATTACTGATGCGATACATGGGAACTCTAAATTAAGCCAGAAAGTACAGCATGGTTACGAAATTTTCAATAAGAAAACTGGCGATATTTTAGAATATGGAATAAGTGGACAGAAACGAAATGCAAGCCAAGTAGCCAAGGATGGATCGACCAGAATAAATCAAAAGTTAAAGACAAAATATGGGAATGACCCTGATATTGGCGGTCGTGTAATTGACGGGAATTTAGGCAATAGACAAAATGCCCTTGATTGGGAAAAAGCAATGGTAAATAAGCATAAAGAACAATTTGGTGAAAAGCCAAGGAGACAAATCAGACCAAATTAATGGAATTAAGGGAAATAAAACTTAGTGCACAGTATAATCGGATTTTTACAAAAGAATTTAACTCAGAAACTTGGAGTCTGTCTGAGTTATATTGGTCTTTTATAAAAGAATACAATACTGGAAAAGTAAAGAAATGCAATGTAGTAGTAAGTGATGATTGGGGCGATTTATTAGAATATTATGAGAGTTATGTAGATATGATTACAATTAGAAATCATTTTGCTTTTGACACCTATTCAACTTTAGGTAAAGAAGATAGGAAGCGGATGCAGTTAGAAGCTGTTCATAAAGGCATGATGCAAATAGCAGAGAAAGAGGGTTGGGAAATAGACCCACTTTTGGACGCTTACAATAAATGTTTAGAGAAAAATTTAGCGTACCAATTCGAAGTTGGCAAGCCTAAATCATCACCTGATAAAAAGCACAAAATAGGTTTTTGGTGCAATTGGGACATAGATATTTTTGAAGTCTATTGGATACTTTTTGACAAATCTGGAAAGGAACTCAAACGTGAAAAGTTTATAGAGAAGAAAGCATTTGAAGGAGAATTTATCTACTACTCGAAATTCAAGTGGAAAGATAGCCAGACCGTTATTTTTGAAGATAAATATAAATACGGAACTAACGAAGTTTGGGAATTTAATCCTTTTAAATAATATCAATATCCTAACACCGCCACAATATCTCCAAGTTGAGCGGCTTTAAAGATTGTCGATGGCATCACAAATAAGTGTCTTTTAGTACTCAAAAGTGCCTTAAAGTTCACAAGAAAATAATTGAATTATTTTTAAAAATAGTTTTGATTAGCCCTTAAAGTTTCCTGAATTGGAATTTTTGAGGGCTTTTTGGTTTCACAGAGCAGCTGCATTTTTGGCAAAAAAATCTTTAAACCGCTTATTAGTCAGCATTTTGTCCACGAGTTTAAAAATCGTTTGCTTGTCTTCTTCTTCAAGTTCGGCAATGAGCCTTAATTGCTCAGAAGCAGTTTTATCTTCAATAACCACTTCTTGTGGTAAGCTGCCCTCATGGTTAATAATTTGGTCGGTAGTCATGCCAAAAGCCTTGCCCAAAGTTTTTATGCTGATACCGCTCCCACAGACAGCACTATTTTTGAAGCTTCCCCGCTCAATCGCCCAATGGCCAGCTTTGGGGCTGGGCAAGCATGGCGTGCAGCAAACAAAAAGACACAAATATTCTATGAATCTGGCGGTACAGAGGTACGATACTATACCGTCAACGCATCCAATAACATCGTTTTAAACGGCTCCTATCCTGCCCATTCGCTCTTCAAAAAAAGAGTGCTAGACGAGCAGGGCAACGAAACCATAGCATACACCGACAAACGTGGCCGAATGATAGAAAAACGCCAGCAGCTGCAAACGGGCGTATATGCACATACCCACTACCTCTACGATGGCTTAGGCAGGCCCAAGGCCATTATTCAACCCATGGGCTATGACCTAAACCTTGGTTTTACGTACAATTCCGCCGATTTTCAGAAATGGGTCTTCTTCTACAATTATGATACAAGAGGCCGAAACACCGAAAAGCACGTACCTGCGGCAGGATTTACCAAAATGATATACGACAAAAAAGACCGTTTGGTGATGCAGCAAGACGCCTTTCAGGCCACCCTCAACAAATGGAATTTCCAGAAATATGATGCCTTTGATAGAGAAGTATTCAGGGGCGAAACCCTCAATGCTAACGCTCAATCTGTTTTGCAATCTGCCTTTAATGTATATACCGCACCCGACGAAGTATGGAATAGTGGTAGTGGCTACAGTGGCACTAGTTTTCCGGCCATGGTCAACCCAAGTATAAACGACGTGCAGCTCTTTACTTTTTATGATCAATACGATTTTGTATCGGCCTTAAACAATAACCTGGCCTTTGAGGGGGGCAGTGCCTTCCATGCCAAGCACACCTCGGCCAAAGGCCTGCAGACCGGCACAGTAGCCTACAACCAAGCCGACCACAACCAGTTCTTTATATCGGCACAGTATTTTGACACCAAAAACAGGAGTATTCAGGCCAAAACCCAGAATCATTTGGGAGGAATAGACCTCGTAAACACCAAATACGGTTTTGCGGGCCAAGTATTACAAAACAACCTAACACACCGCAAGGCGGGCCAAGCAGATATTAGCAACCAAACCCAGACCGACTATGACCCTATGCTACGCCCCACACAGCTTCGCCACAGTATCAACGGCCAAGCATTCAAGGTACTCGCCAACTATAGTTATGACGACCTAGGGCGATTAAACAGGAAAATAATAGAGCCCGGGGCTGTGGACTATACCTGTGGCAATAGCAAAGAAAGCATGACCTCTGGCAGCTGGACACAGCCAAGCACATGGCAAGGCTCAAGCGTACCAACGGTGGGCGACGCCGTGAAAATAAACGTAGGCCATACCGTTAACCTTTTCAACCAGCAGAGCCAAGACATTATGTATGTCATCACCTATGGCGGGCTAAACATTAGCGGTGCCGGCACAAAGCTGAATCTAAAATTTGTAGGCAACAACACCACAAACCTAAGCACCGCCCTACAAACCATAGACTACGCCTATCATATCCGTGGCTGGCTAAAGGGCGTCAACCCAAGCCTAAACACCGCCGAGGGCGACCTCTTGAGCTATAAACTAGACTACGAAACAGCCGGCTACTATGATGGCAATATCGGTAAAATAACTTGGCAAAGCCCCGATAATCCATACAGCTGTGCCAAACCCACCCGAAGCTACACCTATAGCTACGATAAAAGCTCAAGACTACTCAATGCTACTTATGCAAGCAACGTAAGCAACGAAAACTTCGGTATTGCAGGCATGAGCTATGACAAAAACGGAAACATAAACACCCTGCAACGCTATGGTATAAATGGAAGTGCTTTTGGACTTATTGATAATTTGAGCTATTTTTATTCGGGAAATAGGCTAACTGGCGTAAGTGATGCCGTAAGTGGTAATCCAAACGTAGGAGATTTTCGGGCGAGCGGAAATAGTTCAAATTACACCTACTACCCAAATGGTTCTTTGAAATCTGATGCAAACAAGGGCATAAGCCTGATAGAGTACAATACCTATCTCAACAAGGTTAAACAAGTAACTTGGAGCGATGGTCGTTGGCTCAAGTTTAATTACGATGGGGCTGGATCGCTTTTGAAAAAAGAAAACTCAGCTGGTGAATATTGGGACTATGTCGGGGATTTGATTTATAAAAACGGCAATAATTATTCTTTAAATAATGCCGAAGGCAGGATAGTTTTTACAAGCAATTCTTGGAATTATGAATATGACTACCGCGATATTTGGGGCAATCTTCGACTAAGTTTTGCTTCCGAAAATGGTCAATTAAAAGTAAAACAACAGTCTGACTTTGATCCTTTTGGCTACATATTTAATCAATCAGCCAGCGTAAACAAGAACCTTTTTCAATACCAAAAACAGCAACGCATTGAGGATTTTAACCTAAACATTGATTTCTTCAAGTTTAGACCCTCAGACCCTACAATCGGCCGTTTTTGGATGGTGGACCCGCTTTCTTCCGACTACGCCTACAATTCTGTATATGCCTTGCAAGAGAATAAGTTTGGGATGGGTGTAGAGTTGGAAGGAGCGGAGTTAAAAGAGTTTGGAGAGTGGCTTGGTAAAAAAGTTGACCAAGTCTTGAGTTGGACAGATGTTGATGATGTGACCGTCGTGGTTACTAATCTTACCAGAGGTGGCAATGCAGTTCATATTGACGGACAACCAGCGACTGGTTCTGATAAAGTATTTGCAGCGGGTGGTTTATTACTGCCTGCAGCTAGTGGAGCAGCTGTAAAGAAAATTATTAATGCTGTCACAAACATAAAAGCCAATCAAGCAGCAGGTGCCGCAAGAGAAGTAGCTGAACATGCTGATTTAGTTAAAAATAACCCTGGTTCATCTGTTCAAAACCAGCAATACCTTAGAACCCCGGATGGGAAAATTGCAAAAGACCCAATTACTGGCGAAGGACGGAGGATTGATCATGTTGTTATAGAAAATGGCAAAGCCAAAGATGTGGTAGAAACAACAAGTAAAACTGCTAACAAAATAAAGCAATTTGACAAAGAGGAAAGAATTAGGGACAATGGAGGAACATTTGTTAGAGATAGGATTACAAGAGAATTAGTAAATATTAAAGAAATTTCAACACGAACAAGTAGAAGAGAATAAGCATATGGAAAAAGATTTCACTGTAATAAATGCATCTTGGCATACCAAGAGAGAAAGGAATTATGAGTTTGATAATCAATTAGTTTACAAATCATATAAGAGTTTTTTTGTCTTTCTACAAGATAATTCTCTAGTTACAAGAAAACTTATTGATATCAACGAGGATGCATCTGATGATACAAAACTGATGCGTTCGGATCTAACAAATGAAGGCCTTGAATTTTTTAAAGTTGCTTATGGTAGATGGATAGATAATATTTTTGATCGTGGCAAATCTCCCGAGGATGTAAAATATTTAGAGAAAAAGCTAAAAGAAATAAGAGGAAAATAGAAAGATTTGCGGCATCTTAATTTGTCGTTGAGGGGTTATTTTTCAAAAATAACGCATTTGAAAGTCGATTCAGCATTACGACAAGCTTTAAATGATGAAAATTGATAATCGAGGAGTTTTTATCCGAACAAAGTACATTGAAATAAATTATACAAGAACCACTTTCAATACCAAAAACAGCAACGCATTGAGGATTTTAAGCTAAACATAGATTTCTTCAAGTTTAGGCCATCGGACCCAACAATCGGCCGTTTTTGGATGGTAGATCCGCTGTCTTCCGACTACGCCTACAATTCTGTTTATGCCTTTCAGGAGAATAAGTTTGGTAAGGGTGTGGAGCTGGAGGGTGCGGAGTTAAAAGAGTTTGGAGAATGGCTTGGTAAAAAAGTTGACCAAGTCTTGAGTTGGACAGATGTTGATGATGTGACCGTTGTGGTTACTAATGTTACCAGAGGGGGCAATGCTGTACATATTGATGGACAACCAGCTACTGATTCTGATAAAGTATTTGCAGCGGGCGGGTTACTGCTGCCTGCGGTAAGTGGAGCAGCCGTAAAGAAGATTGGTGGTGCACTGATCGATAATGCAGTTGATGCAATGAAAAACCGAGTAAAATTGCAAAAAGGAACTAAAGAAGCCATCAAAGAGGCTGGAAGGAAAACAAAAGATGGAAGATTTATTGACCCCAATACTCAAAAGCCGATTGAAAAAGGACAAGAAGTGTATGGACACAAAACTGGGCAAGAGTGGAGTAAGTACAAGAAAGACCCTGCAAATCAAGAAAAAACAAGGAAAGAGGTCATAAAAGACCAAAACGATCCGAATATATATCAAATAGAAGACAAAAAGACTAATGCTTCACATAAATATGAAGAAAAAATTAAATGAAAAATCATATGAAAATGAATAAAGATTTAGAAAAAGCGGTTTTACTCGGCAATTTGTCATTGACAAAAGATTTAATAGAAAATGGTTGCAATATTGATGGAACGGATAAGTATGGGAGAACTATATTATATGATGCTATTGTAAAAGGATATCAAGAAATTGTATTAGAATTGTGTTTAGCAAAAGCAAACGTAAACCATCGAGATAAAGAAGGAAGAACACCTCTTCATTTTTCAGCAATTCATAGTCAATTTGAAATTGCAAAAATATTAATTCAATTTGGAGCAATTGTTGATGCTAAAGATGAAAATGGAAATACTCCTCTATCAAATGCTGTATTTTACTCACACGGGTTAATAGATATAATTTTATTATTAAAAGCAAACGGAGCAGATTGTAATAAAAAAAACAATTATGATATTAGTCCTAAAGAACTGGCTGAATCAATTGATAACTATGAATTTCCACATATTTTTGATTAAATAAGGTAATAAACCAAATGCCTTGTTATCTCCATTCAAGTAATCAATACACCCTTTTGGGGTAGAAATTGTAATTTTTCAGTGAGCATTAATTTTTAAAAGTATTCAACACCCTGCAACGCTACGGTATAAATGGCGGTAGTTTTGGGCTTATTGATAATTTGAGCTATAATTATGGCAATTCAGGAAACAAACTTAATTTTGTAAATGATGCCATTATTGGAAATCAAGACATGGGCGATTTTAGAAATCTCAATACCACAAACGATGACTATGAATATTGGCCAAATGGTGGCCTGAAAACCGACAAGAATAAAGGAATATCCTTGATAGAATACGATACCTATCTCAATAAAGTAAAAAAGGTAAATTGGGCCGATGGCCGATGGATAACATTTACTTATAACGGAGCTAGTGAACTTATTCAACGCAAAAACTCAACAGGCGACATTTGGGATTATGCAAACGGCATAATTTATAAAAACAATGTAGCCTACCAAATACCCACACCTGAAGGCCGAATCGTAAATAATGCCGGCAGCTGGGCCTATGAATATGAGTTACCAAACTCTGAGCGGAATATTAGGCGATTTTTCAAAGACAAGAAAAAAAATAGTAAACAGACCTAAACAAATTAAGGCTCCAAGCAGAGCAAAAGAAGGTAGAAAAGAACCAGGTAATCCAACAATAACATTTTCATGAAATAAAAGTCCCTTATGTGGTCATATATAACAAGTACTTAGCAAATATGAGAGTAGTTATATTCAAACCGAGGAGAATATAGGTATCATTTCGACAGACCCAACTATTGTGGCGGGAGATTATGTGACATAACAAGACATTGGCCTGTTAAAAACAGACATGTCAGTGAAATTTCAAATAGATACCCCCATAATGAATGAGGTATAGTGAATAGGAAAATAACACTTGTAGCTAGAGATTTTGTATACTTAGCGTTCACTCGTATTCAAAATGATACCTTTTTAATCCCAATATTTGTTCATTTATTTTCTACAAAATCATTTTAAAGAAAATCTTGGAGGGTTTACAAGATTTGTACTTAAAAAAGTAAAGTATCACCAAATTTAAGCCATTGCAACTCTCACTAGTCTAAAAATAATTCAACTTTAAATGGCCGAATTACTCAAACTAATATAAAACCAAATTAAGCTAAATATTATATTATTGCTACAGTCTCTTATTTCAAATTACTAAAACATTCCCTTTGTGACACATTAAATTAACCTAAAACGTTGATCAACAATTAAATAATAGTAGAATTGAATTCGCTTTTTATACTTTTGAAGAATATGAAAATCAATATTTAATACCTATTTAAACCCATAATCAATTAAACTCATGGCAAAATCAGATGACCCACCCAAATAAGAATTTTGGTAGCTATTTAGGAGGTTCTTATTATAATCTCATTTTTAATGGCTAATTCATTAGCTTACCAACATATAAACTATTCGTATGTTCTCCGTTGCGAGATAATACCTGTTGTATTTATCTTGTTATTAGTTTTCACAGGTCAAGCCTAATCAGATTAGCCTTGCGTCTATCATTTCATATATGGATAGTTTGGTATTAATGGTTTGCTGTCAATAGCTATACCATTACTATTTTCATTGATTGGAAATTCCAAATCTATTCTCAACTGAAAAACTCTGGAGTGACAATGATGACAATCTTTGTAGGTATCGCATCAGGTTCATTAGCACAAAAAAATCAACCCATCTATCAGAAAATAAAAACAATATGGCAAATTTTTAGAAAAAAGGTTCATACTCAAGGAATGTAAAACAAATATTAACATAGAATTTTTAACAGGTTTATCTACATTTATGAGTTTGGCGTACACTGTAGTTGTAAATCCAGCAATACGGTAAAGACAAAAGTGTTACTTTTTTTGCAACTGTTATAATTTCTGGAACATTTACAATCTTTATAAGTTAGAAGGCAAATCTACCATTTGCTCTAACACCAATTTTAGAAATGGATGCATAGCAAATGTAATATTGAGATCATGCTTCAACCGAACCGCTGGTATACTCTTAACGACGGAAATGGAGGTAGGAGCTTTCGAAGAGAAATTTGCGATAGCGGCAGTGGTTCTGCATGCCATGGGAATACAATAGATACTGAAGACTGTGGTGGCGGTGGCGTATCAAGTTTTGTTGCAGATAGCAATCCAAAGTTTCTAATATAAGTGGTAACATTGGTACCTCCAAAGGTACTAGTACAACAGCTGGAATACCTCAAACCCTGACTTTGTAGCTGGTGTTAGTGCACGAAATTTAGCTACAGACTGTGGTAATAGACATGTAGTTATTATATGTACTAAATAAGCTAATTAGTCCATAATATTTTTAACCAAGGTTGGCAGTTGATACTCCCAGCTTATTTATCACAATTATGCTATTACGATTAGACTTACTATAATGAAAAAAAACAATTACCTATATTTAAAATTTAAATTGATTTTACTTTTTATATGGTCACTTTACTCTTCAAAAATTCATGCTCAAGTAAATATCGTTAGTGCCCCTTTGAATATGCAGATCCTAGGCCGTGACGTGACTACTGACAAAGGCTCTTTCACAATAGCTGGTACAGTAAAAAATAATGTAAATAATATATCGGCCATAAGAATTACCGTAAAACGTGCGGGTAGCCCCTATTCTCAAACTATCTTACCACTTACCTATGTTGGTAATATTGCCAATTTTACACATACCGGTACCATAGATGCCGAGTTGGTCAATTATAGCATAACCGTTGAAAGCCAAATTGGCTCAAGTTTTACACTTGAAAGAAGTATTACTAACGTGGTAGCAGGAGACGTTTTTGTCGTCAGTGGCCAATCTAATGGCGAGGCACGTTCATTTAGCGGTAGTGCTAATGCCAACGCCAGCCCGTTTATTCGTACCTTTAGCGGAAATCAGATCTCTGGATCTGCTGTACTGTCCACTTCTTCGTGGTTTGAGGGAAATGGAGATACATGGAATTCCGCTGCCTCTGTAGGCCAGTGGGGGTTAAAACTTGCCAAGCTTCTAATGGATGATTTACAAGTGCCCATTGCTATATTTAATGGTGGCCATGCTGGGAAGCCCATTTCACACTTTGCCAGACCATTAGATTACCAAACCTCACTCAATAGTAATTATGGTAGACTTTTCTTTAGACTTAATACTACAGGACTGCGACCATTTGTTAAAGCTATACTCTGGGCTCAAGGTGAATCTGACGGACGTAATGGTTTAGCAACAGCTGCTTACAAAAATAATTTTACTCAATTAAATAACAATTGGAAAGAAGATTTCCCTAACATTCAACATACTTACATTTTTCAAACTAAAAATGGATGTAACACAAATCCCCATCTAATAAAGGAAGCCCAACGCCAAATAGCTATAGAGAACTCCAGTATAAGTATAATGCAAACAGACGCAATTCAACAGTTTAGTGATAATTGCCATTTTCCCTTTGCGAATGGCTATGAAAAGTTTGCCAGTAGAATCCTTCCACTCCTTAAAAGAGACATTTATGGGCAAAATCCAACAGGGGTAATAGATATTCCTGAAATTACATGTGCCTACTTACAATCTTCTACACAATTGGTTGTATCTACCAATACAGGTAACTTATATGCAGGCAATGGCTTTGCTAACTTCCAACTTAGCTCAAGCACCGGAGCCAATATTACAAATATCGATGTGTCGGGTAACAACATTATATTTACTCTCTCGCAGCATCCCGGCACCGCTACAATATCTTATCTCGGTAGTAAATCACCTATAGACCCCGACAACCGATATGTGACAAACTCCGCAGGCTTAGAGCTGGTCTGTTTTTACCAATATCCTGTGGCTTTAAGTCCACCTGAACCAATTATTACTTCCACCACTTCTGCCGAAAGATGCGGATCAGGCAGCATTATCTTACAAGCCACCGCCAATTACAATGGTATAATTCATTGGTTTGCAACTCCCTCCAGCGAAACCCCGCTAGGAAGTGGCAACAGCTTCACCACGCCATCTTTGACCAATACTACAACCTACTATGTAAGTTCTCTATGTTCTGGTGATTATTCTCACCCAAAGGTAGCAGTAACTGCTACTATAAAGCCATTACCCAGTATTGTTAGTACCACACCGTCTTCAAGTTGTGGTGGTAATGTCTTACTAAAGGCTACTACAGATAATGGCCAAGTAAGATGGTATGAAGCCCCAAATGGGGGTACGACTCTGGCCATTGGAAATGACTTTACCACACGTATTCTAAATAAAAGCACCACTTATTATGCTGAGGCCATAAACAATGGATGTGCATCGGCTACCAGAACTCCTGTAACTGCAACTATATACACCCTACCTGAGGCTCCCATTACTGGTGGTAACAGGGCAACTTGTGCAAAATCGGCCACAACACTCGTGGCCATTGCCACATCAGCAGAAAATACCACCATTGAATGGTATGATGCAGCATCGGGGGGAAATGTGGTAAGTAACCCTTCACTCTCCGCAATAGGAAGTGTCACCTATTATGCCGCTTCCAAGTCAGTCAATAACTGTATAAGCCAATATCGAACACCCATAAAATTGACCATAGCCGCTGATGCGGATTGTTTTGAAGACGGTGGCTATGTAGCTTGCAATGCCCCTACAACCTATTTTCACCAATCAGTTAACATGAAAGGCCTCTTCGACTGGCACGAACACGGAAACGCAGTTGAAGTAAAACCTGGTGCAGTAGTGAACTTCTCCAATGGTTTTAGCTATACTTTTGGTAATCATGCCACTTGTTTTACCAATAATGGATTATGGTTAGCATCCTCAGAAGCTATGCATTATTTTAAAGGTATTGGCGATAATTTAATTTCAGGATCAACAGCTCCAAAGTTTTATCAGGCCAATTTTAGTAATGTGGTAAACAAAATGTATATCCATAACCAGCAAGGTATAGAGATTCGAACCCTCTTAAATTTTGAAAATGGCATTACCGCAACCCTAAGAAGCAAACATGACTTAGGAGCTATAAAGTTTTTAGAACAAGCTAATTACTCTGGACAAATGAATACCCAAAGATATGTGGATGGCTATGTAAGCAAATCAGGAATTGCTCCATTTACATTTCCGGTAGGGCACAAAGGAAATTACAGACCTTTAAAAATTGAAAATGGTAGCGACAATACCCGCACCATTTCTACAGCCTGGATTGAGGGAGATCCAAATACCATCAATTCTACCAAAGACGGCCTAATACACCAAACCAATAAATATGACACCAATGATTTAAAAGTTGTATCCACCATTGGTCAGTGGGATTGGATAGTGAACCGTGGCAATGCCACAGGTACGGTGGTATCGGTAGTCCTACCTGAGAATATTTCGAGTTTTGCAGAAGCCCCTCGGTTGCGACTAGTTGGTTGGAAAGGTAGCCAGTGGGTAAATTTATCGGCAAACAATGGTGCTATTGATGGCTGGCTCTCGGGTACGATGGTAGCCAATATTAGTGCCATCGGCATTGGAAAAGCGTGTGATAAAATCCGTATAATTCAACAACCAATAGCAAGTTCTTACTGCAAAAATGCTCCTGCTCAGCCAATATCTATAAGTACCAATGAAAGCAACTTATCTTACCAGTGGTACCTATATACTTCCTTGGAAAATCAAGTCCCAATCGAAATTGTGGGTGCTACCAATGCCACATTTACACCTCCTACAAACATAGCTGGTATTTTTTACTATCAAGTAAAAGTATATTCTGAAAATACCTGTGAAACTTTTAGCGAAAAAATAAAACTCACTATTAATGATCTACCCACCATAACGACCACCAAAGCTGGTGAAGGCTGCGTAGGGAGTTCTATAAAATTGGCTGCAATCTCAAACCTTGGTACCATCAAATGGTATGAAACCCCTACAAATCAGGTACCCTTAGCATCAGGAAACACCTTTGAGACGCCACCTTTAAACGCCACAAAAAGCTTTTATGCTGAGGCAATACACAACGAATGTATTTCAGCTGAAAGAACCCTGATAGTTGCCACAGTAAATGATCCACTACCTAGCATAACCAGCATTACCCCTGCCCAAAGGTGCGGTAAGGGTAGTGTAAGCCTTCAAGCCACGGGAAACAACAACGCTGTAGTCCATTGGTATGCCAGCCCAAGTAGTGTAAGTCCTTTGGCAACAGGAAGCAGTTATAGCACAGCACCATTAGAAGCCAACACCACTTTTTATGTAAGTGCTCTAAATTCCTGTGGTTTTTCTACCCCAAGAACCGCTGTTATAGCCACTATAAACCCACTACCGAATTTAGCAAGCACCAGCAATGCTCCCATATGTGCGGGACAAGATTTAGAGGTAAGTGTTACACCTACAGCTGGGTCAATATATTCGTGGTCGGGTCCAAACAATTTCACCAATTCCAATAGTACATGGAATTTGAGCAAGGCTACCACACGTGCCAGTGGTATCTACACTCTTTCGGTAAACCTAAACGGTTGCACAGCCTCTACGACCATTGTAAATGTGGTAAATACAGCCCCCGAGGTCAATGCCACTTCGCCAGTGGCAGTTTGTGCAGGATCCCCCTTGCAACTCAACGTAAATATCACAAACGGAGCCAATCACAGTTGGATGGGTCCAAATGGATTTAATTCTGTTGCCAAAAATCCTACCGTTTCTGAGCTTGCCACCGTTGCCATGGCGGGTACATACAGCCTTGTGGTAGGTCTTGGATCATGTACCGTTAATGCTCAGGTACTAATAACTATCAACCCCAATCCTGAATTGGTCATTAACAATCTAAATACTTCTGGCAATGGCTATTTCGACATCACAGACCCAAACATTACAGCAGGCAATACATTGCCAGTAGGCACGATACTGACGTATTTCACCAACCCAATATGCACCGATGTTTTAGCAACGCCTAATGCAATTACTAGCTCAGGCACTTACTACATCAAAGCCACCAGTTTGGCGGGCTGTATAGATATTGAACCCATAGTCGTAAATTTATGTGGCTCTATAAGTAACCTCATTAGCCCTATAGATGACTATAGCTCGGGAACGCAAATAAAAACCGCAAACTCAAAAATATCAGCAGCCAATAAAATTACAGGGGCAGCCAAAGTAACTTACCGTTCAGCACAAGCCATTGAGCTTACACCTGGTTTTTTTGCGGCATCTGGCACTGTTTTCTTGGCTGAAAATCGTGCTTGTAATTGATTTAACAGCGTGGTAAGGTAATGTTCCAGTTGTGTTGGTGACCCCATTTCAATCATAAATAGCCAATTTATCAGTCTAAAGAATGATTTTTCAGGATATATTACGACTTAACAAGATACAATTAAACTCTTTAAATCAATTAAAATGTCCCAAATGTTATGCTCCTGTTTCAGGCGTGTTGGTGAAAATAAAAAGTACAGATAATATGGCACTTATATGACAAAAACGGAAACATCAATACCCTGCAACGCTACGGTATAAATGGCAGTAGTTTTGGGCTTATTGATAATTTGAACTATTTTTATTCGGGAAATATGCTAACTGGCCTTAGTGATGCGGTTGCGGGCAATCCAAACGTGGGTGATTTTCGAGCGGGCGGAAATAGTTCAAATTACACCTACTACCCAAATGGTTCTTTGAAATCTGATGCAAACAAGGGCATAAGCCTGATAGCATACAATACCTATCTCAACAAGGTTAAACAGGTAACTTGGAGCGATGGTCGTTGGCTCAAGTTTAATTACGATGGGGCTGGATCGCTTTTGAAAAAAGAAAATTCAGCAGGAGAATATTGGGACTATGTCGGGGATTTGATTTATAAAAACGGCAATAATTATTCTTTAAATAATCCCGAAGGCAGAATAGTTTTTACAAACAACTCTTGGAATTATGAATATGACTACCGCGATATTTGGGGCAATCTTCGACTAAGTTTTGCTCCCGAAAATGGTCAATTAAAAGTAAAACAACAGTCTGACTTTGATCCTTTTGGATACACATTCAATCAATCAGCTGGCGTAAACAAGAACCTTTTTAAATACCAAAAACAGCAACGCATTGAGGATTTTAACCTAAACATTGATTTCTTCAAGTTTAGACCCTCAGACCCAACAATCGGCCGTTTTTGGATGGTGGATCCGTTGGCGGAGAAATTCCTAAGTATTTCGCCCTATGTTTATGTTTGGAATAATCCCCTCAGATACCCTGACCCTAATGGCGATTGCCCATTATGTGGGCTTGTAATTGGGGCAGGTGTTGATTATGCTTTTCAAGTAGCTGGAAATATGGCTAATGGCAAGAGCTTTACGAAGCTTTGACATATAAAATTGACCGAAATAGTATTCTTATTTCAGGGATAGCAGGTGCCGCAACTTCGGGATTGTCAGCAATTGGAGGAAAAGGAACACAGTTTGCAATAACCATTGATGCCACCGAATCGCTAGCCAAACAAATAAATACTGGCGGGATTGAGTCAGTAACACTCTCACAAACTGCCTCCGATGTTGTGTCAAACAAAGCGGCTGGTTTTTTAACGAAAAAAGCTGAAAATATAGTTGATACAAAAGTGTTAAGAAAAGAAGCCGACCGAACAGCAAGAGTAAGTGCAAACGACCCTTTAAGTACCGATAGGGCAGCAAAAGCTGAGACTACACAAAGTAGCTTAAACAGGGCTGAAAAAGTTAATAAAATTGTAGGGCAAACTGCTTCGGGGGTTGTGGGCAATACAATCCAAAATACTTCTAATGTTGTACGAACACCTAGTGGTAATAGCAGTAATACCCCAACGTTAGGTATTGCAAAATCAGATGCAACTAATGTCCAAAGACCAATCATTTTAATTCGACCAAACTAATGAAAAAGACAAATATTATTTTAGGTATCATTATATTCATAGCACCACTTTTTTTCTTGGATTCTGTTTATAAAGAAATAGAAGTGTATGAGAAAGGTGAACTTGTCAAAATGAAAATTATTGAAAAGCCAGGTTCATGTCTAGGTACAAAGGTGAAATGGCACATGAAAGTGGAATATAAGGGGAACTTTTGTGAGAATCATTACATCGGAGATATTGTAGATATTAAATATATTGAAGGTTCAAATATTATTTTATTACCTTATAAAAACAGTTAAACTCAATGCTATCCTAAATAGAATCAAAATTAGGCAAAAATGTCTTTATTGTCTTTTGTGAGATGATTTTAAGTCTGATTGAAAAACAGACCCCACTGTTTTATTATTGCGTTTCTATTGATAGGGGCTTGAAATGGCTTATGTAGCCAAATCATAAGGTCAATTTTGACGAAAATATTGAGCCTAATGAACGCGACTAGGTTTGACAAATGCCAGGCATATTTTGAAATTGCTTTCAGATATTTTAAAATCAAAATAGTGATTAATACTGTCCACAACTGGAGCATTACGACTTATTCTATGCCTAAACATTTCATTTTCAGAAATGACATCGAATCGCACAGGGGCGACTCTTCGCTTTGAAGCAACAATTGTATAAGAGTACTTAAGAAAAAAGGGCGTTATTCTGGAGTTTACCCCTCCCCTTCTCTTATATAATTTGTTGAGTTCATCTATAAATTAAATAATTTTTTTCTTATTACATAATTACACAAAAGCATATTTAAGTAATTGTGTAATTATGTTTATTTTTCAAATTAGCATTTATTTATACTGTAATCTTATTTATTTTAATCTAAACCTTTTATTTATTATTATTTTTGTGCTTTTATGTAAAAATGTTTTTATGTATTTATGTTTTTATGTAGGTTTGTATATTATTTGATTCTAACAAAAGTTAAAACGTCAACGAAACAAATTCATTAAGTTTTATTAATGATTACAATCAATCATAATAAGATAGAAGCTGAGTTTCCTGTGGGCCTTTAATTAAACAAACTATATTAATCCATTTTTGAGTAGAATTCTCAAAAAGATAAGTACGTCATTTTACAATTGGGACGATTTTTAAGGTTGGTTTACCTACCATTCAGCCCTAAAATAAGAAACTTACTCAGGTTACTTTACTAGTAACAATTTGGTAAGAGCCATAGAATATTTTTAACATAATAACGCTTTAAAGCACAAAATTCCAGAGATTTGAAAATTATAACGGTTGCACATCAAAAAGGCGGAGTAGGAAAAACCACTCTAGCATTAAACATTGGCTATTGCTTGAAGCATTCTTTGAGGGTAGCCGTTTTGGATAGTGATCCACAAGGTAGTATATCAGGATTAGGAGAGTATTTTGGCCTAGATGGTATTGATTTAGTTCCACTTGATGAACTAGGCAAGATTCAAGACAAATATGATGTAGCAATAATTGATACCCCCCCCTACCTCTCTAGTTTATTACCTGACTTTTTCGAATTATCAGATTATGTACTGGTTCCTACCAAGGCCGGAGTTCTAGACATCATGGCAATTAGAGCTACAATTCATTTGCTAAATGAATCCATGAAAAAAAAACCTAATCTTAAAGCTGGTATAGTCCTTAATATGATTCAACATAGCACAACCTTAACACAAGACATCAAAGAACAACTTAATAACTATGACATTCCTGTTTTAGTAAGCATGGTATCTCAACGAGTTAGTTACACTCGTTCACCTCTTACAGGTGGTATTTTCGAAACCGAAGACGATAAAGCAAAGGAAGAAATCCTAAACTTAACATCTGAGATATTATCAAATATGTAATACTTATATATAATTACATATTTATGTATTTACAGCTTTACGCTTAGGCAAAACACATTTTTATTAACCAATTTTCTAAAACAATCATATGATTTTTAAAAGATTTAATATCAAACACCATAAAGGTGTATCTAAATAATAATGTATTTTTGTTAATACTAATAGATTGATAAAATATTTTAAAGGCTACAAATTTAACCTACCCCCATTTTTAAACCAGTAAAGTCGAATTTATCGTTGAATATTTAGTTAAAAAATTGATACTATCTTTTACATTAAACAGTTTTGCCGGAGTCAATTTCCCAATTGAGCTGTGTCCTCTTTCAAACTTATAATATCTTAGGTATTCTTCCAATTCTTGGTACAATTGATAGCCACTATTAAAAGGGTTTAAGTATATAAGTTCATACTTTATCGTTCGCCAGAACCTTTCTATAAAAATATTGTCGATTGCTCTTCCTTTTCCATCCATGCTTATTTTAATTTCAAACTCTTTGAGTGTACTTATGAATTTTTCAGAGGTAAATTGACTTCCATGATCGGTGTTGAAGATTTCTGGCCTTCCCCAATTTAGGATTGCTTCGCGGGTAAGAACAGAAACCCAGTCGGAGGTCATACTGTTGGAAATTCCCCAGTTTACAATAAACCTGCTATGTAAATCAATTATAGCGTAAAGGTACATATAACCTCGGCTCATCGGGATGTAAGTAATATCTGAAGCCCAAACCTGATTTACCCGATTAACAACAATATCATTTAAAAGATACGGAAATTTATAAGTAGTTTTCGGGTAGGGGTTTTAGGTCCTGGTAATAAATATTTTAAGCCCATTGTTTTATACAAACGTTAAACTCTTTTAGGATTCAAAACCCACATCGAGCAGGCATTTTGAACGTAATCAAACATTCGAGGGAAG
The DNA here is from genome assembly GCF_042649125.1 of Lacihabitans lacunae. Classification (NCBI taxonomy): domain Bacteria; kingdom Pseudomonadati; phylum Bacteroidota; class Cytophagia; order Cytophagales; family Leadbetterellaceae; genus Lacihabitans; species Lacihabitans lacunae. The sequence goes on along the minus strand of NZ_JBHRYQ010000002.1, from coordinate 78,868 downwards.
CCATAAAAAGGAGTTTTTATATACTGTTCATCCATGAGCCTCATTATGTGAAGATTCACTTGAGATTCTGGTTTAGGCTTATAATATATCTTTGTTCGGGGAATGCAGAGTAATTCACATTGGCGGCGAAAACTTAGAACTTCAGCACCACTGACCATAGAATACCGATCTTTCCTAGGTATCATGACAGCTTTTTTTTTAAGATAATCTAATTCCATTTGAAGCTTACCAATTTTGGCAAACATCTGTTCTAACCCTGGTGCAGAGTAAGACGGCTTAGGCTTTTTTAATTCTAAAGTTTGCTTTGGCTAGAAATTCGGTCTTCCATACTGAAATTTGATTGGGATGAAGCTCGTACTTTTGGCTTAATTCGGCCAAAGTTTGTTGCTCTTTCAAAGCTTCTAAAATGACCTTTAATTTGAAGTCAGATGTAAATTTACGCTTGATGTTTTTCATACTGCAATTTAAGTTTTTTTCAACTTAACTGCTGGTATTAAAATTGGGGATAACTATAGGGCATCAGGGAAAACAATCAAGAACCCTATTGGATTTATTCAAACCATGTTACCTCAACCTGATTTATTCGACCCGATAGAAGAAGAGAAACAAAAAAAGAAAGACAAGGACGTAAAGAAAGAGATTCAAATTCAACAAAAAAGAGAAGAGCAGAGTAAAGAAGAAGAAAAAAAGAAAATTCAGAAGGAATTTAATGAAGCAAAGACTAGATTCATCGAAAATATATTTATCTCAACACCTACACTTGTACAAACAGTGTTAAGTAAGCTCAAAGCCGAAAAGGAGGCTGAAAATCCAACATTTTTAATTGAATTGGCTGCAAATAATTATGTTACAAATCTAGACAACATTCAGCCAGGAAGTGCGGAAGAAATTATACACAATTACAGAAAAGGTAGTAGTTTTAGTGGTTATTTACTCGGTTGAGTAGAAGAAAATTTCTTTGATGAATATAAGAATTTTAGACAACCTTATGATGAAAAAATGAATGCACTTTGATTACAGCTTGGAGATGTTGAAAAGGCAAAATTAGTGTTGGAAGAAGCTAAATATAATATAAACAGAACTATGACGGCAAACAGGACTAGGTTATTCGAGTAATTACTTAAATAAGTATTTAAGTAAATAAGTATAATTATAAAATGGGTCTATTTAATAGTTTTTTTGCTTTGGAATAAGGATAGCACTAATTCTAGTACTCCAAGCAATAGAGCAGAAGAGTCTTTATAAAATATCATCAATGCCAATATTATGAGTAAAAAAAATTTGTAATTTTTCGAAAATGTTTGAAGCATATGGTCAATAATTGTAGACCATACCTTAATTAGCTTTTCTATATTTTTTGACCATTCTAATGCTCGTTTCAAGTTCATAATTTTTGTTCTTTATTATAAATATCTCTGTTTTTTCAAAAAGACATTTTATCTTTTTTTAAGTCCTCAAAGAAAGATACTGACATTGAAAAATTACAGAACAGAGTTTCTATTTTTGTGGTACAAAATAGAAATATAACTAGTACCATGGGAAATATAAGGAATTACGGAGGAAGGAAACCGCTTGAAAATAATAAACCCAAATCCGAAATAATAAGGGTAAGAGTTTCAAAATCTGAAAAGGAAAACTTACAGAAGGTTTTAAATCAGATTGGGCAAAAATCACTTTCTTATTTTATCAGGAGTGTTCTATTAAAAGAGCCAATTGAGGTATCAATTAAGAATTATAATCTTAATCATGCCTTGGAAGCACTTGATGTAATAGAAAAAACAGGCGATAAACTATCGAGATCAAAGAGGGAAGGACTTCGGGAAAGCAAGGCAGATATTCAGAAGATCCAAAAAGAAATTAGTAGTATTAAATCAATCTTTACGGGCTTATCAAAACGAACTATACTCTTACAAGATTTAAATAAACCAGAAAAGATTCAACAACACTTATATACTTAAATAAGTGTTAATTTTTTTAGCAAATCAATCACGTCTTGCTCATCACTCATAAAATATACCCTCCTTGCAATATTAACAAACAAGGAATTGAGCAGCCCAGCGTGAACTGGATCTGCTCGGTTTATCTTCTCGTAGACTAATCTAATTTCATGCTCATTTAGTATTTTGATATACATGGATTAAACTTGATGTTAAGAAAATTAGGTAAGTCAATTGAGGTGTTTACAAAGTTAGCAAATCCTAAAAAGAATTAAATTTACATTAATAAAGAAATAATGATTAAAGTATGATTTTGAATGTGTTTAAAATATTAGTACCTGACGGGGTAATTATATGGGATGTCGATAGGTATATTATCAACAATGGAATTAAACTAAGCTACTATGGTTTTTTATACACAGTATCATTTTTACTAAGCATTTATATTCTAAAAAAATTACACAGAACAAATTTTGAAACAGAAGACAATTTGATTTTTATCATTATCATGGCAATATCTTCAATAATAGGTGGGCGATTAGGTTTTGTCTTTTTTTATCATTTGGAAGAATTTAAACATAATCTTGAAGATGTAGTCAAAATATGGCAAGGAGGTCTTTCTAGCCACGGATCTGCACTGGGAATAGTAGCGGGAGTTTTTTGGTTTTCTCGATTTAAGAAATTTAGATATCTATATTTTTTGGATAAAGCTTTTCTATTAACACTATTGGCAGGTTTTTTTATTAGATTAGGAAATTTCTTTAATTCTGAAAAGATAGGAAAGAAAACTAATGGCGACTGGGGCGTTATATTTAGAAATAGTGCTTATGCCAATGAAATTCGACATCCCATACAACTCTATGAGTCGATGATTTGCCTAATTCTTTTTATATTCTTTTTACGTTTGAATAATCGGGTTCGAAATGGCTATCTTACAGTATTTATCGTCTTTTCATTGTTTACTTTAAGATATTTCAATATGTTTTTTTTCGGAGAAAATATAATTATTGAGCAGAATTTAAACTTCACTTTTGCATTATTTTCATTAACTTTTTTTGTTGTTTTAAAAAAATAATATATTTTTGGCTAGATTACTAATGTATTTATTCACTCAAAACTATTATTACATGAAAAAGAAAATCTTACTCTACTCAACGGTTACAGTATTGTCCTTTGGGGCTTTAATTATCACTGCTTGTGGAGATGATGCTCCAGATGGGAAAAAATATTGTATTAAAAAAATTGTAAATTGGATTAGTGAGCCTGGAAAACAGCCAGACATTACATATGGCTATGTAGACCCTTCGGCTGATGGAAGCTGTCCATATCCAGATGTAGAAAACAAGTAGTTTTACTTCTTTTTTCACTGAAATGTATGTTAGCGAAATATATCATTTAGTAAAAATATTAAATGATATATTTCGCTAATTAATTTTGAACAAAAGCAATCCTGCATAAATATATTTGTTCTTACATTGAAATATATAAAATACAACTGTTTAATGTTATGAGAATACTTATATTAATCTTGCTCACAACCGGATATGTTCATTCACAAACAATCAAAGGCAGGGTAATCGATTTGGAAACCAAACAATCGCTGCCATTTGCAAATGTCCAGATTTCTGGAGTTAACGTAACAGCAGCCTCGCAAGCGGACAGTTCAGGGTACTTTAAATTTAATAATCTTGCTATCGGAAGATATGACTTGAGGGTTTCTTATGTAGGCTATGAAACATATATGCAAAAAAGTATTCTACTTTTAAGTGGCAAACAGCAGGAAATACAAGTTACTATGCAGTCTAATTACAAAGAATTAGAGGAATTGGTGATTAAGTCAGAAAAGGAGACATTACAAGACATTAGTTCTAAAAAAATATCTGTAGAACAAACAAGTAGGTATGCAGCAACCTGGGGGGATCCTGCAAGAATGGCATTATCTTTTGCTGGAGTTTCAACAGTCAACGATCAAACTAATGAATTAGTAATTAGGGGAAATAGCCCAAAGGGTCTTTTGTGGTTAATAGATGGTGTGGAAGTTCCAAATCCAAACCATTTTGCATCTGATGGGGCATCTGGTGGCTTGATAAGCGTTCTTAATGTGAATACCTTGAAAAATTCAACTTTTTATACAGGGGCTTTTCCTGCAAATTATGGGAATGCCACATCTGGTGTTTTTGATGTACGATTAAGAGAAGGGAATAATCAAGCTTTTGAGAATTCTATCAATGTGAATATTCTGGGGTTAGATTTTAGTACCGAAGGACCAATATCGAAGAGAAAAAAAAGTTCTTTTTTATATAATTACCGTTTTTCAAATACTAAGCTTATCAATACTCTTGGTTTATCATCGGTTTTTCAGGCGGCAACGCCCAAATATCAAGACATGGTTTTTAAGTTAAATTTTCCGTCTAAGAATAATAACTATTCATTATGGGGGATTTATGGTAACAATACTACAAATTTCACATTAGAATCTTTCTTAGAAATTGATAACAGAGCAAATTTTTATGCTTCTGGATTTAATTGGGCTCGTTATATAAATAAAGAAAGGTTTTTAGAAACTACACTATCATTTTCAGGAAATGAAAATATTAATAATCAGAAAAGTATTGGCGAAAGAATTGATGAAAATAGGATTTCAGAATTGAAGTATAATTATTTGAGGCTAAATACAAATTTCACCCAAAAAATAAAGAGTAACACAACATTACAACTTGGAGGCATATTATCAAATCTATCATATAATCTAAATGGTTTCTTTGATACCTCAATAAAAGAAATTAACTTAATAGCATCGGATGTTTCGTTGAAGGGTAGAGGGAATACTATTTTTTATCAAAACTATGTTTCATTAAGATATAGGAATAGTTTATTTGATTTAAACGTTGGGTTACACAATACCAACTTCTTTTTAAATAACAGTAGTACATTAGAGCCAAGGGTGAGAGTTAAATATAAAAATGGATCAAAACAATCATTTGATTTAGCAATTGGTTATCACAGTCGCCTCGAACCATTAAGTATATATTTATTTAAAAATAACCTTTTGCTTAATGGTAATGAAGTCAGTAATAAGGAACTTAAGTCGCCACGGGCATTACATTTTGTCTTAGGATATACATATATTCTAGCAAATAATTGGAAATTGAATAGTGAGGTATATTATCAAAAAAATATGATGATTGGGGTAGTAGATACTGCCTTAGTAAAGGGGATTGAAAATTACACTTTAATAAATCAAACGAACTCAGTAAATTTACTTCCTCTCAACAGTATCGGAATCGGGAAAAACTATGGTTGGGAATTATCTTTAGAGAAAAGCTTAAGAAAGGGCATATATTTTTTATATACCACATCAATTTTTAGAAGCAAATATGCATTGAATTCAAATGATTATTATAAGTCTACACGGTTTGATAACAGATATGTAGTGAATTTGTTAGGAGGAAAAGAATGGCAAATAAAAAAGAATATTTTTAGTATCAATCTTAAGAATTGTTTGGCAGGAGGGATAAGAGTTCAACCCTCAACTGTTGTGAATAATTCGGTCGTTCAAGACTCCAAAAATGGATATTCAGAAAAGTTAAGAGACTATCAAAGAACAGACATTAAATTTGCTTATATCATTAATTTTAGTAAAGTCACAGCTCAATTTTCAATGGATATTAATAATGTTACCAATCGTAAAAATCCGTTACTTAGGGTTTATAATCCTGTAATTAAAAATTTCGAAACAATAAACCAATTGGGACTTTTACCAGTTCTTGGTTTTAGACTTAATTTTTAGACTTAATTTTTATGCTCAGCTCAAATATTCCCCATAAACATAGCATTCCGAAAAAGGGCAAAAAAACTCCTAGTTCGGGAGAAATGATGTAGTTTTTAGAGAGTTTTTCAAAAAATTCACAGAACAGATAAAACAAAAGATAAATAGCAATTCCAATTAATATTGGGTAACCAATGTTACCCTTTTTTATAAAGACACCTATTGAACAACCAAATAAACAAAATATTAAGTTACTTATTGCGAACATATACCTTTGATAAATCTCCAACTGAAAAGAGATAATTGTGTTTAAATGTTCTCTTTTGTCTCTCTCAATTAAACTTTTTAATACACTTTTCCTGTCTTTGTTGTTTAATGCTTTTACTAACTCGTCCAAACACGTAATATTTAAACTATCAGAATTATTCGCTTTACTATGTAGATAATATTTTCTCTCGATGTTTTGATATCTATCTAGGGGAAGGTTTTTGAGTAGGTAACTATAAAATTTAACCTCTTTATTTGCATTATGTATCCCAGTGTATAGTTCAGCAATGTTTTTTGTGTACGCGTGACTTATTATTATTTTTTCCTCGTTCTTGAACTTAATGTCGTTTTTTAACGGCAAAATAATTTTGGATAAAGAAAAATTTGTTTTAGTAAATTTTAACGATTTATCGTCGGAATCAACATAAGAAATACCATTATTGAGATCAATCATAAGATATTCTTCATTATTAGAAGTGGTAATTTTACCAGATCGAGCAATAGTAATAGTGTTTTGATTTTTGTTTTGCTCTTTTTGGTACAATAGAATATTTTGAAGATAAGAAGTTCCTTTTTGACTCCAAACCTTATCAGATTTAATAGATATGCCTTCAATCTTATTAAAAAAAACTTTTGGTTTGATATTGATACCAATTTTTGAACGTATATCCAATACAGTATGAAAAGATTTATAATTGGCAATAGGAGCGAGATCCGTGTTAAACTTTATAATGATAGTGGTTATTATTAAAGTAAAAAAAAAGACATAATATACCGCTCTTGACCTCTTTACTCCTGAAGCAGAAATTGCGGTTAACTCGTTATGCTCTGTTAGCTTACCAAAACATAAAATGGATGCGATTAACGTGGCCAATGGTAAAACAAAAGGAATTGAAACTAAAGGGAAGTTAGTGAAAATATCAAAATATGTTGCGATTCCAATGTTTTTCCCCATAACATCAGATAGGTGCATCACCAAAAATCGGATAGTGAATAAAAAAATCATCACTACTGTTGTTGCAACAAATGGCTTAATATAATAAAAAAGAATTTGCTTGTCAATTTTTGTAAAGAACATTGAAATTCCGAAAGATTAATTCAACTTATTGGATATTCTGGTAATCCTCCCGTTTTTAATATAAATGAAAGTAGGGAAAGAGGATGCTACTAGAGACAAAGAATCTTGGCTTATTGCATTTAATCGGAACGTTAAATTGTTGTCTTTCAAAAACTTATCAATTTCCTTTTTTGAAAAGTAGTTTGGATATAATACAATCAATTCACTATTTATACTTTTGCTGTGCTTGAGTTGATTTTTACATTGGGCACAGTGTGGGCTTAAGAACGCTACTATATATGGTTCTTTTTTTGTTTTATATTCTAAAAAGGTTTTAGATACAGAGTATCCCGTTTTATACTTGAAATCTATCTTATGTAAGATGATTAGTGAAGTTGTACCAGAGATTAAACATAAACTAACAGATAGCCACAGGATGTAGCCTTTCGACTTTTCTTTTTGTTTAGCCAATTCAAAAATTAAAACTGAAATTAAAATTAATACAATATTTCTAGATACAGATTGTGTTGGACTCAACTCAAACGTTTTTCCAAAACAACCACAATTATCTATTCCTAGAAAATAATAGCCTGTAACAAATACAATAGTAAACATGGTAAGTAACACTAGGGCATAAAGACCCACCGTTTTAAGATTATACTGAAATATTAATAATGAACCAATTAGGATTTCAATTGAAATAATTAGAGGGTAAAGTATTTCAAAGGAGGAATGATATCGATTTAGAGTATTTATAAAATAATTCAGATCCAAAACTTTAGACAATCCTGAGCAGATAAAGAAAAAACCTAAAATAAAGGCTAGAGCTTTTACAAAATTGTTTGTTTTTAGTGGTTTTTTACTAATTAATCTGCTCATGAGTAACAGGTATAGACTATTTTCTTGTATTATGTAAGAAACAGGATATGCAATATAATACTTAATCTCAAACTATTGGGTGGTTAGAAGCTATTTTAAATATAGACATAAGTTTAAGAACGAGTTTTTATTATTAGATTTTTTGGCAAAGGAGAATCTCCTGACGATATTAAGTATTTGGAAAAGAAGCTGAAAGAGATTAGGTTGGTTAGCAGAATCAGATTGAATTCTAGCAATTAAAAAATTTTGACAATGGGATATATTCTTGAATCCAATCCATAAGTATTTATAGTGGCCAGCGTAAAACAAAAATTAAACAATGGCTACGTGGAAAAGAAAACCGCAAGAATGTGAGGGTAACTATTGGTTTGAAGGTCAGTTATTTGTCACCTACGAGGTACAGGCGGATATTCCGAAAGAAGAAATTATTGAAATCGTTGAGCAGACACTGCAAGCAGTGGAAGAGCACGGAGGGCTAGATTATCTACAAGTGTTTGAAAATGATTTTGGCAATAAGCTATATTTCATTGCATCGGCCAGTAAAGAAATGATTGAATCCGGTGAATTTGATCCCAATGATATCGAGTATAATTCAACCTACCCCCATTTTTAAACCAGTAAAGTCAAATTTATCGTTCAATATTTAGTTAAAAAATTGATACTATCTTTTACATTAAACAGTTTTGCCGGAGTCAATTTCCCAATTGAGCTGTGTCCTCTTTCAAAGTTATAATATCTTAGGTATTCTTCCAATTCTTGGTACAATTGATAGCCACTATTAAAAGGGTTTAAGTATATAAGTTCATACTTTATCGTTCGCCAGAACCTTTCTATAAAAATATTGTCGATTGCCCTTCCTTTTCCATCCATGCTTATTTTAATTTCAAACTCTTTGAGTGTACTTATGAATTTTTCAGAAGTAAATTGACGTCCCTGATTGGTGTTGAAGATTTCTGGCCTTCCACAATTGAGGATTGCTTCGCAGGTAAGAACAGAAACCCAGTCGGAGGTCATACTGTTGGAAATTCCCCAGTTTACAATAAACCTGCTATGTAAATCAATTATAGCGTAAAGGTACATATAACCTCGGCTCATCGGGATGTAAGTAATATCTGAAGCCCAAACCTGATTTACCCGATTAACAACAATATCATTTAAAAGATACGGAAATTTATAAGTAGTTTTCGGGTAGGGGTTTTAGGTCCTGGTAATAAATATTTTAAGCCCATTGTTTTATACAAACGATAAACTCTTTTAGGATTCAAAACCCACATCGAGCAGGCATTTTGAACGTAATCAAACATTCGAGGGAAGCCATAAAAAGGAGTTTTTAGATACTGTTCATCCATGAGCCTCATTATGTGAAGATTCACTTGAGATTCTGGTTTAGGCTTATAATATAGCTTTGTTCGGGGAATGCAGAGCAATTCACATTGGCGGCGAAAACTTAGACCTTCAGCACCACTGACCATAGAATACCGATCTTGCCTGGGTATCATGACAGCTTTTTTTTAAGATAATCTAATTCCATTTGAAGCTTACCAATTTTGGCAAACATCTGTTCTAACTCCGGTGAAGAGTCAGACGGTTTAGGCTTTTTTAATTCTAAAGTTTGCTTTGCTTTTGCCAGAAATTCGGTCTTCCATACTGAAATTTGATTGGGATGAAGCTCGTACTTTTGGCTTAATTCGGCTAAAGTTTGTTGCTCTTTCAAAGCTTCTAAAATGACCTTTAATTTGAAGTCAGATGTAAATTTACGCTTGATGTTTTCCATACTGCAATTTAAGTTTTTTTCAACTTAACTGCTGGTATTAAAATTGGGGGTAACTATAAAATGATTACTTTAGAATTAAAAGTTTGGTTCTTTAGCTTCTGATATTCAAGTTAAAAAATATTAAAACATTATCAAATGGCAATTAGAAAGTCGCTTTTGCAGAAAGAAAAACCTATTTTATAAAAAAACCGCAAAGTTATGCATTTACATAAAGACATAAATACATATTCCTAAAAAAGATTAGACCATTCTATACCAACACAATAAAAAGATTCATAAGAGTTGTTTTTGACTGAAACGAAAACTTATTACATAAATACATCATTACATAAATCCATTAAATTGTGTTTCACATTTTAAGATGCCTCAACAAGAATCAATAGTTAGGACAGCAGCACATCTTTATTTAAAATTAAAGATTAATGGTTCTTAAAACTTATTTTTTTATATTATCTAATATAAATAACAAAAGGCAAAGAATTGTATAAATTCAGTAACCGCTATTTGCAAAATCAAAACCAGCGATAAAATTATTCGGATACCAACTTATTCATACATATAAAATTTAACAATATACATAATAACATATATACATAATAACATAATAACATAATAACATAATAACATCATAACATAATAACATAATAACATATATACACAATTACATATATACAGAATTACATATAGACATAAAAAACTTACATATGAAACAGATAAATTATTAATAGATATCGAAACAAACGAATAACGATTTTTCAAGATTCCCATATTCCATTTAGACAGATAATTTAAAAAAAATATAGACAATTGATAAAATACTTAAATGATATTTATTCATAAATATTACATATTTATGTAATTACACAGAACCATAAAAAATACACTTTTAAAAAAAACATTACAAGAAACAATGAAACACCCAATAATAACATATAGTATATGAACCAAATATGATCAAACTACCCTGATGGGTCTAAAAATTCGATTAGAAGAGAAAACAGATATTTTCAAAAATCAAAAAATATAAATCAGACAAAAACAAAATTTAAATAAAAATCCTAGATATTATATGTTATTTCGCTCTTATTTTTATTATAACTTAGAAAAAATTTAGAAAATAATCTTAAATAAAATTTGCGAAACAATTAATATTAAAAGATAGAAAATATGAGGGAATTATGTATTTCCATAATTACATAAAAACATGAAATACTAAGATATGATATAAAACACATAAACGGCCACTAAGATAAACCCTCATAAAAAAAACAGATAAACACAAAATAGTAGGAGATAGGTAAAATTTAGTAAATTAATTTTATTTCATAAAAAAAACCAAAATATTGGATAAAACACTAAAAATCATAAGAAACCAAAATAACAAAAAACCTTAAATGAAAAAGAAGGAATCAATTAAAAGGAACAATATATCATTCTGAAAATACATAATTACATAAATATCAGAAAAATGTTTGATAGACAGAAAAAAACATTTATTTTTACATAATTACATGATGCTGTAAATACAGCATTACATCAACATCAAAAAAATATTTGATAGAAAAGCAGATTTTTACTATTACACAATTACAGTATTATGTAAATACGGAATTAAATAAACTTCTTGTCAAAGTAAAAAAAATATTTAAATCTAGATAATTATATGAATCTGTAAATAAAGCATTACTTCAGTATCAAAAAAAAATATTTAGTAAAGAAAAAAAATATTTATTTTTACATAATTACATGATTATGCAAATACAGCATTATATCAATAACAAAAAACAATTTGATAAAGTGAAAAGATTTTTACTTTTAAATAATTACATGATTATGTAAATACAGTATTACATATAAAAAGAGAAATATATTCCCAGAACACGAGACTTACATAAAAACATAATTACATAAATATGGCAAAAGAAAATAAATTTAAATCATCCCTTGAAAACTTAGGAAACAAAATAACAAGCAACATACCTAACACACCTATACAGACAGCTGTAGAGGTAAAGCCAACAGTGCACAAAGTAGAAGAAACAAGATTTACAGTTCATATACCAACACCTTTGATGAACGTCATAAAAGACATAGGCCATGAAAACAGAAAGAAAATCAAAACAATATTCGTAGAAGCACTAGAAGAATACGTATACCAAAGCCAATTAAATTTAAAAAAATAGAAAGAATACCCGTATAGCGAAAAAAAATAAATTGAGAAAACCCATAGCATATAATATAAAAACAATAGCGTCCTGTATAAAAAAATAATGAGAGGTGGAATTATCCTCAAAAGTTAATTTTGAGGTTGACAAAAAAACCATCTCTCATTATGACAAATTTAAGTTTGTTTTCTCAAATTATATCTAAACTTCCTCGACAGGTTTTTCAAAGTTTGGTAATTCATCACAAGTCTGATTATAAACAAAAGGGAATGGATAGTTGGACACACCTGATTTCTATGCTTTTTTGGCATTTTGCGAAAAGTACTTCATTACGAGATATTTCTAATGACTTGCGTTCAGCTACAGGGAATCTAAATCACTTAGGTCTAACTCATGGCCTCATCAAAGTCCTCATTAAGCTATCAAAACCAGCATAAAAAAGCTGATTTATTCAAAGATTATTATTATCAACTACTTGATTATTTAGGACAGCACATGAAAACTAGGCGAATAAATCTCCGCATTAGGGTGCCTGTATATCTTCTAGATTCAACAACAATAAGCCTTTGTTTGTCTCTATTTGATTGGGCTAAATTTCGTACCCACAAAAAAGCTGTAAAAATGCATACATTTTTGGATTATGATGCTAAATTACATATATATGTGAATATTATAGAAGGAAGCAGCAGAGAGAATAAAGGAGCCTACAATGTCCCATTACAAAGTGGAAGCGTTATTGTAGCCGATAGATACTATAATGATTTTCCAATGCTTCGTATTTGGAACAGCAAAGACGTTTTCTTCGTGATACGCCACAAAGACAATCTTTCCTTTGCTACAATAAAAGAAAATGAGCTACCTGATAAACACGCACAACATATTATGAAATATGAAATCATTTCACTGTCCAATAAGATTTCCAAGGAAAAACACTCAAACCAACTCCGCAGAGTGGGAGCATGGGATGACCAAAATAAGCAAATAATAGAAAACAAACGGGGACGGCAAGTCCAATAACATCAAGTGGTCAACTCAAACAATAGCCGAACTGAATAAAAACAGATGGCAAATTGAATTTTTCTTTAGATACATTAAGCAATTACTACATGTCAAAACCTTTATTGTTACTAATAAGAACGACATATTAATCCATTTGTGGACAACATTAATCTCTATTTTAATTTTAAAATATCTGAAAGCAATTTCAAAATATGCCTGGCATTTGTCAAACCTAGTCGCCTTCATTGGGCTCAATAATTTGTCAAAATTGACCTTATGATTTGGCTACATAAGCCATTTAAAAACTCTATAAATAGAAACGCAATAATAAACAGGGGGATCTGTTTTTCTATCAGACTTAAAATCATCGCCTAAAAGAAAAAAAACCTTTTTGCCTAATTTTGATACAATTTAGGACAACATCGATATAAAAATCAATAAATAATTTTAAATAAATCAAGATTTTTGGAAAATAATGAACTAGGAAATTCAAAAAATGACCTAAAAATTAAGAGTTGTGTAACAAAACACAATGATTGATATAATTGATACTCAAAAAATATAAACTTGCAGAAGTAATTAGAATGATACTAGTAAGAGGTAAATTTTAATTAGTTGATAAATTCAAGGAAAAATAGGATGTTTACATCCTATTTTCTTTTCTAAAAACAGTAACAAGAAAGTTTTCATGGCTATCCTCATAAAACAGCTAAACTTTTATGAAGGCAGAAAGATTAAAGAGGATGTTTTGCATCCTCGTTTAATTTTATATTATAAAAATAAAATTTAAAAAGATACTATTTAGATAGGGCGAAAAACAATAACAGTTTTAAAAGTTGAATTGCCACTCTAAAAAAATTATGTATATCAAAAGTAAAGAATTAAAAACTATAAAAAAAAATCAATCAAAAGATAAACAATAAATGCTAGATGATTATGACAGCAATCAGTTGTATATCACAAGCAAACATATAGGTAAAAGTTTACCATTGAATTAATACTTTGAAAAATATGAAAATAAAACTAAATACACATTAATTAAATTTTATTGTTAATCAACTCAATTAATGAAAATAAGTAAGATATTTAAAAACCTTAAGATTAGAAAATTAAGAAAGCTGTGGGTAATATCATATAAGTGAAAACTTTTATGATTAATTTGAATGTTAAAGAGGATGTTTTACATCCTCATTTAATAATCCATGAAAACCTTTAACAAAGACTAACCTAATCATCCAAAATATCTAAGATAAAAATAAATGATGAAAAACCTATTGGGCATAGTACTAATACTGATATGCATACTAATCTATAGAAGTAGATATCAAAAGGAAAGTATTTTAAACCAAAAGGTAACAAATAATTTGACAAAAGCGGTAAATGCTTCAACAAAAGAAATAGCAAGCGAAGAATTAACAAAAACACTCACATATTTAAAATCTAAAAAACTTACAAAAGGCTTCACCTCAATTATGTGGAAAACAAAGAATGAAGATATTGGCTATTGGTATGAAAATTTAGAAGCAAGCAAACGAAAACTACAACCTCAAAAATCTGCAAATAGATTAGAAAATACTCTGGCACTAAAAAAACTAAATGAGGCAATAATGGATACTGGTAAGAAAACCAGACCTATCGTGCCAGAAGGTTTGGCTGTATACCCTAATAATAAACAATGGGCATTCCTTATGACAATTGCAACTTTAATGGCAATTATTGGAACAACTATCTTAATACATGAAGCCGATAAAAAACAAAGCCCAACTCATTCAGAAATTGACTTAAAGAAATAGATCTAAACCAAACATAAAATGAAAGCTCATATAAAACATAAATTCATTAAACAACTTAGTAAAAGATAAACACATTTGAAAACTCTAGTAATAAAAAATATTCTTAATTAATTACTAGTATCCGAATAAAAATCAACAAATATGGGTCATAATATAAACAAGCATGGTTTGAGCTGGTTCAACACACTGACAATCGAAATACTTTTTCTAAATTAATCTTAATAGAAACTACTAATTAAAAGAATTTTGAGTAAGTGAATTTGATGGACAGCCGGAGGTTGCAGTGCTGTTTTTTTTGGTACTTTGCCACTCCGATTATTTTTTTTAAAAGGGTACGGCCTACCTAAAAATGAAGGCCAAAAAAGCAGCCGAAAAAAAAGAATAAAGGGTTGTTATTACACCAAACAAAAAAAGTAGCTTGAGTGAAAATACGGGACTGATTTGTTTCTACCGTATACTTTAGTCGAACGCTGTTATTAATAAATCTTGTACAAAATCAGATAAAAATATCCGCATATATAAATGGAAAATACTAAAAGTAGTAAATAATCTACTAAAAAAAGAATAATATGTACAAATAATTAGAACGAGAGATGATGTAAAGATCAGGATAAATAAACTTGCCACAATTGAAATACCAAAAGGGTTTTGAATAGCTAATAAATAAAAAGATAAATGGGGTACCAATTACCCCATTATATTTCGAAAATTAAAACAATAGAAACAAAGAAGTGACCAATTTTTTTATAATAATTTTTAATCTCAAAATAGGAATATTTTTACCAGTAACAACTCCAAAGCAAATACCTCCAAAAAATACTAATCAAAATAACCAAATAATTCTAAACTCTAAGGAAGAAATAAAACTTAAAGTAAAATATAACACAACAAAAGATGCATATATCTTAAGTTGGAAATCTAACTCTGATTCAGATTATTTTTTGGTTCAAAAATGTACAGATAACGTCAGATTTAAAACTATAACAAAATACTACAAAAATAAAAAAAAGAAATATTATCATAAGGACATAATTAGCTCAAACGAAATAGTATATTATAAAATAACATCTGTGAATAAATTTGGAAAGTCAAGTTTTTCAAACACTATGAAAATATTAAATAAAACAACCTCAAATTAAACCCCCTCAATAAACGTCTCGATAAAGTCATTGATTTTATCTTTGATACGAGCAAATACCTTTGACCTCTCCGGCAGTTTTGGTTTAACAAGCAGCATATCTCTGATTTCATCAAGGATGGGCATGCGTTTGGCAAACATAAAAGTTACGATGGCCTCATTGAGCAAAGGCAAATCCAAGTGTTCTTCTTCTGCCAATACCTCCAGGGCTTTTGAGCGTTCGAATGTCCAAAACTCTTCAAAACGAGATTCTACTTCGTTTGGATCTTCTATGGTTGGGAGGTTTTCTAAAATGAATTTCTCTATCAGCAATCGCTTGCTACGCAGTTTCACTTGGCCCTCAAGCAATTCTTTTATCTCTCTCTTTTTCTTTTCTAGTTCTTCTACCGTACCACTTTGCAGTTTACCCAATAGCATGAGAATATAAGCCACATTTACCTCGTCGCGGTGAATTAGCTCCAACTCAAAATCCACATCGTTAAGGATCGATACCTTTTGGTTTTCTATATTGTTTTTGGTGCTGTCTCTGATATCCAAATACTTGCTGATGTAGTCGTCAAAGTCTTGGTCAGGCATATCCAGGTCTTCGGCTTCAAAGTCAGCAAAGGTGTTAATCACGTTTTTGAGGCGAATCAATTCTCTGAAGGTTTGCACAAAAGCCAATTTGTCGTCTTCAGACCTTAACTCGTTTACACTGTTTACGGTAGGGGCTATTTCTAACAGTTCGGCATATTTTTCGTTAAATCGGGCTATATAATCCGGATACGGTTTTAATATGATATCTTCTTTTGCGTTCGGATTAGAAAACAAGGCGATGGCCGCGTCTGTGGCTTCTTTGAGGTTACGGAAACACACGATGTTGCCGTGTGACTTCTTATCATCCAAAATTCGGTTGGTTCGCGAAAACGCCTGAATGAGCCCATGAAATTTCAGGTTCTTGTCTACATAAAGCGTATTGAGCGTTTTGCTATCAAAGCCCGTCAAAAACATATTGACAACCAGCAAAATATCTATTTCTCGGTTTTTTACGCGTTTAGATATCTCGTTGTAATAGTTATAAAACGATTGGCTGTCTTTGGTGCTGTGTTTGCTGCCAAACATCTTATTGTAGTCTTGGATATACAGCTCCAATTTGTCTCTGCTAAACGTATCGGCTTTTTTGTAAACCGCCTTTGGGTCTGCCACTCTGTCAAAGTCCACATTGTCTAGCTCATCTAGGTCTATTTGGCCGTCTGGCTCTGCGATGTCTTCGTTGGCAGCATAACTAAACACTGTCGCTATTTTTAGATTATGGCGGCCTTCGGCCTTCAATGCCGCAAAAATATCGTAATACTGAATCAAAGTCTTAACCGAACTCACACAAAACATGGCCGTAAAGGCACGGTTATGTGTTTTTTGGTCGTGATGGCCCAAAATGTATTCGGATATCTTTTGGAGCCGAATAGGGGAGTCCAGCAGTTCATGGGTGTCAATACCCCCAACTTCTATATCTAGCTCATTGTGGCTCTCCTTTTGACGGTATTTGCCCACATATTCTACCGAAAACTTAAGCACGTTATCGTCTTTGATGGCATCGGTGATTACGTAGCGATGCAAACACTCGTCAAAAAGCTCTTTGGTGGTTCGCTTGCGGCCATTGAGCGAAACTGAGTTTTGCTCAAAAATAGGCGTTCCCGTGAAGCCGAACATCTGGTGGTTGTTAAAAAAACCTTTGATACGGCCATGAGTTTCGCCAAACTGCGTACGGTGACATTCGTCAAAAATGAAGACGATCTTTTTGTCTTTCATCTTTTCCATTTTTTGCAAATGCCTGCTCATCGAAATGGCCGTATTGAGCTTCTGAATTGTGGTTACTATCAGCTTGGTGTCATCCGTAAACTGCCTCACCAGGTTTTGGGTGTTGTCAGTGCCGTCTACACTTCCATCCGAAAAACTATTAAATTCTTTCTGGGTTTGATAGTCCAGGTCTTTGCGGTCTACCACAAAAACCACTTTGTCTATACTCGGTATGGTGGTCAATATCTGACTGGCCTTAAACGAGGTCAGCGTTTTGCCCGAACCCGTAGTGTGCCAGATGTAGCCATTTTTGGCATGGCCCACTGTTGGAGAATTTTTGACGCGTTCTATGATGGCCTCTACAGCGTAATATTGGTACGGACGCAACACCATCAGTATACGCTCGGCTTCTGCCAGCACGATGTAGCGGGTTATCATTTTCGACAAATGACAAGGCTCCAAAAACGCCTCCGTAAAAGCAAACAAGTCGGTGATGAGCTTGTTTTGTTTGTCTGTCCAGTAAAAAGTCTGCTTAAAACGTAACTTGGCGTTATTGCTGTAGTATTTGGTGTTTACACCATTTGATATTACGAAAATCTGAATGTATTGAAACAAACCCAAGCTGGCACCGTAAGAGTGCTGCTGATACCTGCGGGTTTGGTTAAAGGCCTCTTTGAGCTCCAAGCCTCTTCGCTTTAGTTCTATTTGCACCAGCGGAATGCCATTTATGAGGATGGTTACGTCATACCGGTTTTTGTAGGTGCCCTCCATGTTTATTTGGTTTGAAACCTGGTATTGGTTTTGGCACCAAAACTCTTGGTTAATAAACTCCAAGTATATGCTGCTGCCGTCTTCTTTGGTGAGCTGCATTTTGTCGCGGAGTATTTTGGCTCGATCCCACACATTGCCCTTGTTGAGGTGTATCAGCACCTGCCCAAACTCCTTTTGGCTTAGGCTTACTTTGTTGTGTTTTTCTAGCTGGGTTTTCAGATTGGCCGTTAGGTCAGCCTCTTGGCAAATACTGACATACTGATACCCCTGCTTAGTGAGGGCATCTATAAGTTTATTTTCTAACTCAACTTCGGGTTGTGACATGGCGTTTCAGTTTCATGAGTTCTTTTAAGTTGTTGTGTGTATAAATTTCTAATTCTAATTCAGCTAAGTTTTTAATGTCCGTTTTAGCCAAAATAACCTTAGAATTATCGATAATTTTCATGTAATCTTTACTCGTAAGAATATCCTTTGTCCATGAAACAACTTCGTTTTGTTTAAAATCTAGTCTTTCTTGAATGAGTCTATCTATCGGAAAATGTGGTGGAGTGGGTATCCAACCAGCACACCAAAGATATTTCAAATACAAATTCAGTAATTTTTGACATATTCCAAAATTGAGTATTCCATTTTTCAACAAATCTAAATTTTTAGAAGCATTTTGAAGTTTCAGAATATTAAGTATATGCTGTTCTTCTGAGATTTCCGTTTTGTATTGTTCCGCAATCTGTTTTACAGATATATGTAATTGACTACGAAAAACTTCTTTGGTTTTATCTGAAACATTTGTGTAAATACCTGATCGTTGAAACGCTGCCTGAATGCTCATCATCCAATATTGCGACTCAAGGAATGTGTCTTTTAAATTTATCATACAAACATTTGCTGAAGCAAGCCTTTTTTATACGTTTCAGCTTCGCCTATTTGTCGACTTACCTTTCCTATTTTTTCATCTATTGATGTTAAGAAACTAGTTATTTTTTTTAGTTCATTTAAAGTCGAAGGAAAATAAATCTCTGATCCAGACAAAAAGTCTTTATTTCCAATATTCATAGTATTTTTAGCCCCTTTTTGTACGAGAGGATTTAAATAGTTGTACGTATGCTGCCAAATTGAGAAATAATAATCAAGCATTAATCCAATATATTTACTTTTTGGAGAAAAAACTCCGTATAATACCGATACTATTCCAATTCGATTTAGCTTATTTTGTTTTATTATCCCAAAGGGAAAATCACTTGTAGGGCTTTTAGTATAAATTAAGTCATAGGGAAAAACAACTTTGTAATTAGTAATATTATCAGATGCATATGATCGCCCTAAATGCTCAATCTGATTAATAACACCCATAGCCTTAGAAACAGAAAATACTTCAATAATTTCATTTCTAATATTTCTAGTTTTATGTTCTAATAAAACCTCCCCTAAAGTCTTCTTCTCCCAATCCGGAAAATCAGAGCCGTCGTCCTGTTTGAAACGTAATTTTTGAGAGAAAATCTGTTGCATCAGGCCTTTTTTGTATTCTTCCAAAAGACATTTTTTCTCTTTCAGTCTTTGTATTTTTTCATCTATGGCCGTTAGGAAATTGGCAATTTTGTTTTGCTCGGGTAGGGGAGGGAGAGAAATTTCTAACGCAAGATAATTAGGTTGAGAAATATTTTTCATACTACCACTTGTACCTGTTGCAATATTAGAAACTTTGCTCATTTGTTTTTTAGAAGACAAAATAAAACTCACAAGCTTAACATTAAAGTCACTTTTTAATCGTGCCATCCATAATCTATCTGGAACAAAAAGAAATGGGTAATCTTTAAATACATATCCAATTTGACCAACTAGTTGTGGAGTATTCATCCTGCTAATTAAAATCGTATCTCTCTGAGGATTAACTTTTGCTCTTCTAAGATCATTCTTTAAAATCTTTTTATGTTGCTCTGGTTGAAATATGCCTTCAGAAACACAACTTGTTTTTAAAATACCAAACTCTCCATAGTTACTAATTAACTCATCAGTCGAATTGACACTTACACCTGATTCAAGGTTTACAATTATATCTCCCAACTTTTTAACTTCCCAGTTCTCCGAAAACTCCGGAAAACGTAATTTCGGTACACGCGTTTGTTTGGTCATGGTCTTTTCTTTGGATTTAGGTTTTTAGTTACGCTGTCAATGCTCGCATTAAAATTGTCCGTTATGGTAGTACGCCCCTTACCAAAAAGTTCGGGCCTTTGTGCCTGTGTAAGCCAAACGGCCTTGTTTCCTAGCCGGGGTTCTATGTTGGTTACCTCATCGGCTGAATCGTATATTATAATTTCGCTGTTACTCATTTCAAAAACGTTCGTTCAATCCTAGGTTTTTCACATTTCTGACTCATTACTCAAAAAGGCGTATCTATGCCCAATTCTTCACAAAAACCGGCAATAGTTTGATCTATTTCGGCCATTGAGGCGTCTACCGCTTTAAGTTTTTGAGCTATTTCTGCTAAATCTATGGCTTCTTCGGCCTCAAAGGTGTCTACATATCGCGGTATATTGAGGTTATAGTCGTTTTCCTTTACCTCGCTTAGCGGAGCCACATAGCTGTATTTTTCTTCCGCCATTCGGTGGCGGTAGGTGTCCACTATTTTGTCAATATGCTCGGCGTTTAATACGTTTTGCGTTTTTATTTTTTCAAAATGCTGACTGGCATCTATAAACAAGATATCATCTGGGTTTTCGCGGCATTTTTTAAACACTAAAATACAGGTTGGAATACTGGTACCGTAAAAAATACTGGCAGGAAGGCCAATGACGGCATCGAGGTAGTTGCAGTCTTCTATCAAAAACTGACGAATGTGCCCCTCGGCTCCTCCCCGAAACAGCACTCCGTGAGGCATCACTACGGCCATGGTGCCGTTATCATGCAGCTGATAGATCATGTGCTGAATAAACGCAAAGTCTGCCTTGGAGCCCGGAGCCAATTTGCCGTATTGACTAAAACGGTCGTCAGTTAAAAACAACGTATTGGCCGACCACTGAGTAGAAAAAGGCGGATTAGCCACGATGGCCTCAAAACGCTCGTCTATATGCTGCGGTCGCTCCAGGGTATCTTCTTGTTTGATGTCAAATTTTGAATAATGCACGTCATGCATGATCATGTTCATGCGGGCCAGGTTATAGGTGGTGCGGTTTAGCTCCTGCCCATAAAAATATGCGACGTCTTTTACCTCTTTGGCCACTCGCAAAAGCAGCGAGCCCGAGCCACATGTGGGGTCATATACCGAGCGTAGTTTGGTTTTGCCGGTAGTTACTATCTTTGATAACACCTTAGAAACCTCCTGAGGGGTGTAAAACTCTCCGGCTTTTTTGCCAGCACCAGACGCAAACTGCCCAATGAGATATTCGTAAGCATCGCCCAATATGTCTGAGTCTATTTTTTCTAGTTCAAAGTCTATTTTGTTTAAATGCCCGAGCACTTTTGAGATCAACTTGTTTTTGTCTTTTTCGGTACGGCCCAGTTTGGTAGAGGTCAGGTCTAAATCTTCAAAAAGTTTATTGAAATCGTCTTCTGAATCTGTTCCGGCGGTGCTTTGCTCTATGTTTTGTAACACAGCGGCCAAGTCGCCCAGTATAAAACTGTCTTCGGTTGCTTCTTCGTCCTCGTTTTCGTCTGAAATTTGCCCGCCACGAGCCGCTATTTGAGAGAAAAGCTCCGTTGGTTTCAAGAAAAAGCCCAAAGACTCTATGGTTTCTTCTTTGATGGCGTTTAGGTACTGCAATCCTTCTTCGGTATTTTCTTTGATTTGGGTATATCGGATACTTTCGCCCGACTCATCTAAGATTTTGTTGGCCGATAGCTCCATTTTTTCGGAGAGATATTTATAAAAAATAAAGCCTAATATGTAATCTCTAAACTCGTCTGCGTCCATTTTGCCTCTGAGCGTATTGGCTATGTTCCAAAGTTGCTGTTCGAGTTGTTTTTTTTGATCCTGCGACATGAATTCTAATTATAAAATTGAAGGGCTATTCCTGTTTTTTGTGCTTAGATGCCAAATATATCAAAATTTGAATCAATACGGTTATGTGAGCATGGCAATAATAGACAAAAAGGCCAAAAGATAGGAGGGAGGTACCACAAAAAGTAGGCACAAGGACAGCACGCAAGTTGGGGCATGGTGTATGTGCAAGTTTTAATCTAAAATCAACCTGAATTTGGGCTCCGATTTATGGAGTTTTGAGTAAAACCAAGCGTTTTGTAATACATTTTGTGAGTTTCGGTTTGCGTTTGGGGGTATATGTTAAGGCACGCAAACCGCAAACCGGCCTCAAACGCTGGTTTGAGGCCACAAACCACCGCAAACCACCCTGCAAACACCCCCGCAAACCGGTACGCAAACCAACATGCAAACCGATCGCAAACCAATTACAAACCTGCAAACCGCTTTTTTTGGTCCTGCAAACCGGTTGGTAATACCCGATGTATTACATTTTGTATAACAAAACTGCATACATGGTTTTTCACTTAGAAAAAAAGGAGTTTTTTGATAGAAAATTACTGGTATAGTAATAAAAATGAAAAAAATTTGTTCATTATAACAGCCAGAACTGTTTGAACTGGTTCGGCACCCCGACAATCGAAATTCTTTTTCGAAAACGTTCCAAATATAAACTACTGTTTAAAAGAATTTTGAATGCGTGAGTTTGCTGGACGGAAGGCCGCCGCCGTGCTGTTTTTTTTGGTGGTACGCCACTCCGATCCGTTTTTTTGAAGGGTCCGGCCTTCCGGAAAAATGAAGGCCTAAGCGGCAGCTGACACAAAGTAAATTAGGGGTCATTTATACTCAAAACAAAAAAGTATCGTGAATAATAATTCAGGGTCGAATTGTTTATAAGGCATACTTTAGTCGGACGCCGTTAATAGAAAATCAAAGCAATTTTGAAGAAAATAAAGAAGATTCGGAATGCCTGTATAGATGTTGAAAAACACTAGAACAATCCGAACCTTCCATTTACCATAGGTAAGCCTATTTGCGGTACAAATTTAAGGAAGCAGGCATAATGGCTCTTAAATAAATGGCCAAAATGATGAGAAATGCTCCTAAACCAATAATCAAATGCTTTAAATTAATCGGCTTATTTAACGAAACAGTGTCTGTATTTACTGGCTCTGACAAATAAACGGGATTTAAAGTGGGTGGGGTAGGAGCAGGCTCAGGAAGATTACTCCTGAAGACATGCTGTTCCAATAATGAAACAATGTAATTAGAAAGTGACTCGCTTTTAGAATCTGCCTTTTCTACTAATTGTTGTTTGAGCTCTGCGGTGGCTCTAAAAATAATACTCTCGGTTTTATTTGAATTTTTCATCCTGTAAAAAGTTCTGTGAAATACAAAGCACGGAACTACAAATTAACAATCCAAAGAAAATTTGGACTTATTCGTGCATTTTCTAAACTGTGATTTGGGGTGCTGAAAAGTGCATTCCATTTTAGGGCTAGAATCGACGTTTAGATAAACCAAATAGGTAAGTGAATATTGCGGCATAAAATTGTTCGCCCAAGGGGCAAAGGATGTAAATGAAAAACACCTAGCTTGCGAACTGAAAAGGGTTAGCTTATTGCTCTTGTTTTCTAAATTTCAGTGTCTTATCTGCGTCTTGTTTTGGCCAATGTTTCCTTTATAAAAAATGCAAAAAATTAGCCAACCAGATTAATCGATTTATTTGCCGAAATTGGCAAAATGAAAACCATCAAAGAAAAACCATAAGGGGGTAGGGGGTTAAGGAAAAGTTTTAAGGAAAGAACCCCGTAGGGAAATTTAAAACTTTACACACACAAAAATTTCTTTTTTAGTGTGTTTTTTTTATAAGTTTTGTAATTTACTTTTTTATAAGTTTTGTAATAGGTTTTGTATTTACTTTTTTATAAGTTTTGTATAGTTTTTTAGACCCTTCATAAGTGCTTAATAATTAATTACTTGTGACATATATACTCAACCAGATTACGGTGATTACTCAACCAGATTACGGTGATTACTCAACCAGATTACGGTGATTACTCAACCAGATTACGGTGATTACCCAACCAGATTACGGTGATTACTCAACCAGATTACGGTGATTACTCAACCAGATTACGGTGATTACTCAACTAGATTACGGTGATTACTCAACCGGATTACGGTTTAATTATGATTACTCAACTAGATTACGGTCTATTTAGGTACATTCGAAGGACTATTTTATATTATATTGGTCACATTTAAGTCTTCTGGGTTCCTAATAAAGGGTATGTTTACTTCATTTTTGTACATAACTATTAAAAAAGTGGTTATATTTTAAAAATTACTCAACTCAAATACGGTATATGAAACGATTTACTAAAAGCATAGATTTTATTTTGTCAACCAGATTACGGTATAGTTTTAAATTAGCACAAATATTTTAATCAACTTTATTTATAAAGTTGATTAAAATCTGCTACTTTAGTGGTTATAACTGGAAAATAATATAGTAAAACTCATCAAATGAGCAAAAAACAGATAGTTGAGATTCAGAATAATGAAGATTATATTATTTTGAACAATCCGTTAGCGAGCCCCAAATTCATACGCTTAATAGGGAAAGGAAAAGAGATGACCATAAATGATGTGTACACACCCAAAATATTTTATGAGATTGCTTCTAGACTTACACCGGAGCATTTGCTTAATATAAAGCGAAATCAATCGATTGTTTTTGATATTTCAATCAAAGATTTTTTACAGAGTATAGGTGCAAATAAAAAAAACTATAAGCATTTTATAGAGAGTGTAGAGATTATGCAATCAAATCTTTTAAGATGGAAGGAGGGAGATGACATTATAACAACGGCAATAGTTACGAAATCTATTCACAATCCCAAAACGGGCAAAGTGGAGATGTTTATAGATAGTGATATAGCGAAACGAATTTTAGAAATTAAAATAGATGGAAATTTTAGTTTTTTAAAGTCGAATGTTTTTCGTCTGCAAAATGCTCAAGCTATTAAGCTTTATCCTTTTTTAAAATCTTGGGTAAATCATGGGCAATATCAGACGGATTTAGAGCGGTTTAAATTTCAATTTGGGTATAATACTCCGGGTTATAAATATTGGAGTAATTTAGAAATAAAGGTGCTTAAACCTGCCATTGATGAAATAAATGAAAAAACGGATATTAATGCATACTATGAAACTTTGGGCGAAAACTTGGATGGGAAACGACCAAAGGTAAGGGGTGTTATTTTTAAAATAAGAAAAAAAGAGGATATTAAACTTTTGGTTTCTTCAGAAACAAATCAAACTGAAGGCCCAGTTATGAATAAAAATCAAACGACACTTTATGAAGAAGAGGAAAAAATTGCAGGGATATATGCGTTGTTTCTTAAAATAGAAATAGAACAAAAACCAAGTGAAATAGCCGCTAAAGCACATCTAAAAAACTTGGTTGAAGAAATAGGTATACAGGCTACACGAGACGGCATACTGGGTATGGTAGATAGCAAAGCAAAACCTAAGTCAATGGCATTTTTTACGGCAAAAAATTTGTTAAAATATCCAGGCTTTGAAAAAGCAAAACAAGAAGCCGCTACAAAGAAGATGGAGCAGCAAAAGCAAAAAGAGCAGGAGTTAAAAAACCAAAGGACGATAGAAGAGCTTAAACGACTTTTTGAAGAAGCCCGCAAAAAATTTCATGTAGAAACCTATAAAAATTTAGAGTCTGAAAAAAAACAAGAATTGCTGGAAAAACTTTGGGATAATGTGGAATTTAAAAGTATTTACTTTAAAGAAAATAACATAACGAAACCAAATAGTTTTGGTATTCAAAAAATAGCCGAGCTAGTGGCATATCCAAACGGAATCGATGAAAAAAAACATTTTAAGCATTTTGCGAAGAAGAATTATAACATTGGAATTGATTATAATGAAGCCGGAGAGATCATAATAAAATCCTAATCACAAAGAGAATAATATGTTTGCATATTTACACAAAGGCATAATTATGCTTTTGCATAATTACATATTTCACTTGAATATAGTTTTGTTATATAATTTATCTTATGTTAAATAAAAAGAATATATTTAAGTTTGAGACTACAAAATATCTCAAAAATCGTTCTACTTGTTTCTTATAATTTGTTAAGGGAGGCATTTTTACCAAACAATTCCAATGCTTTTTTATTGTAAGCTTTCGCAGCATCGCGTTCGTTTTCAAAGCAACCTATTGTAATAAGTTTATAATTCACCCTTATCTTAGCCACGTAATATATCTGCACGCCCCTATAAGGTGCATTATGACCTATATTTTTTCGGAAGTTATTATGGTTTTTTTTACTTCGGCTTATAATTTCTAAATTTTCTTTTTGACAGTTAAGACGGTTACCATCTTTAAACCAAAAAGCTTCATCACTTTTCGGTTTCCTCAAAATTAGATGATGTAAATAGTATCTGACAGATTTATTTTTTGAATCTAGGAAGTTCCTATATGCATAATAAAAAGTTACTCCATTTCTCTTATGTTTCATTAACAACCAATCAATAGTACAAATAGCATGATAATCTTCATCATCTACATAGGCTTCAAATCCATCTCTTAGCAAAATAGTTTTCATAGTTAAATTTCATTTAGAATTGCCAGATCTGGCCCATATAATTCAATTGCTTTTTTGTTATAGGCAATTGCAGCTTCTTTTATCGTTTTAAATTGTCCTAAATTATACACTTTGCCTTTATGGGTAATTTTGGAACTTATTATTAAAGACACACCCTTATATCCTTTGTCGCTTTTTTTTACTTTTCTATTAAAGTGAGAAAAGTCACTTTTTGAAATATACGATATATTGCTTTTTTGACAATTGAGGTGATTTCCATCCATATAATGTATGGACTCATTGGATTTTCTAGGTCCTAAAATTAGGTTATGTAAGTAATTGTATCTTTTCTTAGCCCTAGAGTAGTACATACAAAAAGCAGATTTTCCGTAGCCCTCTAAAAATCGGATTTTTAAATTTTCTACTTTTGGATAGTCTTCATTGTCTATTAAAAGTGTAATATTTTCTTCTATATGTAATTCCATATTTATAATTTGGTGTTGTAGTATTTATGGCATATAAATTTAAAAAAACACTAGTTTTTTGATGTGATTGAGCAGCTTAAAAGGTACATAACTGTAAAAAATATAGTGATATTTCTAAAGAAAAATAGGTAAGAAATTACTTGGGAATTAAAAGGAAATATTAGTTTGAAATGATGTATTTTTGAAATAGCTATGGCAGGATCAAAAATAAAAATGAATTGAATATATTGAAGTTTAATAAAAATGATTAAAGTTTATTTTGATAATTTTGAAGAGGAAGAGAAAACATGGGTAGCCAATAACTCCCAAGACAATATCGCAACCGTAATTAATGATTTAGACATCAAAAGTTTCAAATTATTTGATCAAAGCTTAGAACATGGTTATTCTAGTTTTTCGGCTGCCAAGGTGTATAACAGAGAAAAGTTAATTATGGCTAAAAGGGATATTTTTGGCTCTGTCCCTCTTTTTATCTCTTGGAAAAAAAATCATTCATGTGCTATATCAGAGAACCTTTCTTCACTTTTAGAACAACAATCGTTTACAATAAATAAGGAAAGAATAAGCTTGTATTTAAATAATGATGATTTGGACCTTCTTAGTAAAAGCCATATTACATTTTTTGAAGACATCTATCAAGTACCTTCAGGCTCAGTGGTCACCATAACCTATAATAAGTTACATATTGAGTTTATACAATATAAAAGTGCAACGCAAAAAGGAAATCTACTTAAAGAAATGTGTAAAAGTGTAATTAATTTAACACATGATAAAGAAAAAGTTGCTTTTCAAGTAAGCGGTGGACTGGATTCAACAAGCTTAGCTGCCATACAAGCAAGTATAAAGCATAAAAATGTAGATACCCATTATTGCGTAACTAAAACTCCCTTTAAATCAACTTCCGAACGCTTATTTCAGAAATCTTTCACTAAGAAATATAAACAAAAAATAAGCTCATATTCTACTAATGCAAATATTAAAAACCTAACAGAAGAGTATTGTAAAATAGCGATTTCACCCCCATTTTTATTTAATACCATTACACTGTTTGAAGACACATTAAAATCTTTAAAAGAAAAGAAAATAAATTATTTAGTTTCAGGACATGGAGGAGATCAAGTATTAGGTCATGGTTTTGAGTATATTCAAAATCTTAAAAAAAACAGAGCATACAATAAAATATTTAGCTTCGTGAGTCTACTAAGCAAAATGGATTTATTAAAAAATAATTTTGAAAATTGGACTAGCTATAGCGTTAAAAAAAAATTTAATTTAACCTTACAGGCATTTGTTTATCCTGTTAACTCTGTACTAAAAAAGGATATAATTTTTCAGTATATTTATGCAGGCGGAAACCTTTTTTACATTTTTACTTCGGGTGTCAATTTGATATTAAAGAGATGGTTTAAAAATGTAAAAACACCTGTTATACAAACCTCAGAATCAAAAAGAAATCCCGATATAATTTTAAGTGAAAAGAATAAGAACCGTGCAGATATACAAAAGGCTACTTTTTCAAATATAAATGAAACATTTTTTAATCTAGCAAAATTGTATGATGTTAATTTCTTATTTCCATTCTTAGATACTAAGGTCTATGCAGCTAGTTGTGCATATACCCTGCAAGAAAAGTTTGGGGATGGCCGCGGACGCAATCATTTACGAATTGAGCTAAAAGCAGTATTACCCGAACTGGTAAGAAAACGTATAGGAAAAGCAAGTTTTGATGAATACTTCGTAAACGAAATAGAATCATATATGATACAACTCGGTGAAATAGAGGAAAATCATTTAATTTGGGAGTTTGTAGATAAAAAAAGATTTTATATCGTGGCTAAATTATTAATGAACAAAAACAAAACTTATTTTCATAAAAAAAATGCAGCACATGTTATTCACAGAATATTAAACATTAAAGTATGGTTGGATTTTATAAACAAATTAAAAGAAGCATGAATTTAATAATAAAAGTAGGTCAATTTATAGCAATAGGATTATTGATAACTGGATGTAATAAAAACCTTATGGAAGAGAATCCTATAGCAAATCTATATCCTGAGATAAAAATTGGGCAAATAA
This sequence comes from Lacihabitans lacunae, assembly GCF_042649125.1. Lineage (NCBI taxonomy): Bacteria > Pseudomonadati > Bacteroidota > Cytophagia > Cytophagales > Leadbetterellaceae > Lacihabitans > Lacihabitans lacunae. Next base: position 49,393 of record NZ_JBHRYQ010000002.1, on the reverse strand, counting down.
AAGAATATAAAATTATTGAGCTGACACAAACAGCGGGTAAAGAAATCCAGGATCAATACTTTATTAAAGAAGTAGTAACAGATACTGTACGATTTAATCAAGAGTTGTATTTTGTAAAAACCATATATAAAAGCGGTGTGGAAAATGGACTTTGGGTGTTTTTAGAAACCGAATTTGAATATAAAAACCTCAAAGGTGTATTTTTGAAAAAAGACAATTCTCATGTTCAAAAAGTTGGATTCCCTGTAGGTTTTAGTACCACTTGGAAAATAAATCAAAGAATAGAGTCTTTAGAAAATAATACAGCAAAATATCTGGATTTTAAAACAGCATATACCGTAGGTAATGAAAATTGGGCGGACGGCTATGTGGTTCAAGTAGAAAAAGATTCAACTGGCATACATAATTTTCAGGAAAAAGAATATTATAGTCCCAAATATGGACTTATATCATCTTTGAAAAGGACTATTTTTTATTGTCAAGATAATGCAAATTGTCTAGGGAAAAATATAGAAGAGTCAAACAAAACAATTACGAAAACTCTTCAGAAAATAACCCGATAACGAGTCAAGTTATATTATAATCGATAGATTGATTGGTAGATAAATAAAAAGAAATTTAAATCTAACAGATCAAACATAAACATGCATATAAAAGCGGTATTAAATAAATAGGCTCTTAAGGTTTTAAAAACACGTTGCTTAATTACGGACTTAAATATGCATTTTATCGACTATTTTTGTTTTTTATTTATACTGTAAATTTGGTTATATAAATTGCAAGATTAAAAAACATTAAATTTGATAAATATAACACCAAAGTTTATTAAGTCTATAGACAGCAACTCACTTTTATATCTAGATGCCCAGTCTAATTATACTTTTTTAACCTTTAAAAATGGGCATAAAAAATTGTATTCCTATCATCTTAAGGTCTTTGAAAATAGTGTTCTTCCAAATAACTTCATTAGAGTCAGTAGATCAAAACTTATAAATATTACGTATATCAATCGAACCTTAAAAAACGGCAGTGATTTATATGTAATACTTCAAGACGAAACCAGAGTATTAATTCCAAGAAAACGCAGAAAAGAATTAATTGCTAAGTTTCCAGAAATATTTGGAATATGATTTCTCAGACCTATTTTTCAGTTATTATTATTGCTATTTGATAATCTGAATTTTTCCTGAATATATTTTTTTTCTATCATGATCACTAGTTTCTAATATTTTGTAGAAATAACTACCTGGTTTTCCATCACACCAAGTATAGAATGCATTAGTTGCGTTTGCTTCTTTTTCCCAGCTGCCAACGATTTTGCCATCTATAGAAAAGATAAAAAACTGCAGGTTTGAATGTTCATCAAAGTTACCTTTAAAATTTACGCAATTTGAAGATGGATTGGGATATACTTTTAGGGTTTGAGGGATGTTTTCAACCGTGCTTGTAATGACCATAACCTCAAAATTTAATAAGTAAGGTTTTTCTCTAGTACTATTTCCAGCCTTATCCTTACCGATGATAACCATTTCATAAGATCCAGGCGTAAGATTCTTAAAGCTTAGAAGTAATTGAAGGTTTTTGTCTGATATACTTGTAAGCGTAAACAAATAGTTTTCTATTGGGACTAGTGTATAGTCGCATGAATCACAAGACTTAATGTAGATTGTAAAATATTGTGTAGGATTATTAGTATTGGGAAGGCTTTTGTCATCAATTAGGTTAATAGCAAGTGTCGGGTTTAAAGGGATTGGCATTTTATCGTACGGATTTTGGTTTTCGAAAAGTACTAATAAAGAAGGTTTTATGTCGTCTCCAATAACTACGGGCTCTCCAAAACGAATAATTAGCTCATTATTATTTTCGTTTTCTTCTTGGATAGTATTGTTAGGGTCTACTTTAATGTCAATTTCAGACAAAAAAGTGGATACATTTATTGGAACCGTGAGGCTATCTTGATATTTAGTAAAAGGAATTGAAACTATTAAAGTATCTTGTAAAAAGCTATTCTTCTTAATAACTCTCAATGTTAAGTCAGCTCCAACCTTATATCTTCCTAAATTAGAGATATTAACTAAAAGTTTTGTGGAGTCATTCTCTAGAAAACGTGCATTGTTTATTTTTAAATCTGGTTTTATATATCCGAATATTTTTATGGCTGGATCCCCAAAAATAAGCGTTTGGTCATTGTTTAAAATATCTAAATCAGATTTATTTGGTAGTTTTATTACTCGCTCTGCAGTCAATTTCATAGCCTCTCCTATCGATGGTTCTACGTCAGAATTAAAAATAACATCGTAAAAGACTTCTGCATGCTTTAATAAAGAACTTGGATATCCATAATACGATTGTCCGATGGTAGCAATAGCTCCCTTGCCCGCTGTGAATAGCCAGTTTTGGGATAAAGTAGGAATCTCTCTAAAGTAATTATTAAAAGCACAACCATTAAAATACAAAACGGGATATCTCTTATTGTCATATCCTAACAATGGGTTTGAAACAAAGTCAATGTTGAGATCAACGATTTGATAACCTGAATGTCCAAAAAAACTAACCAAAGAAGTACCATCATTTAAATTTTGAGCGATATTTGCGGGTTCTTTTGGGTCTAAAATTTGTTTTTTCTTCGATAAAATATGAACACCAAAATTACTTTGATTGGCAATGTCAGCTAAGTCTGTCATATAACCGGCCCAAGTGTCAATTTGTGCAAAACTCTCGCCTCCACTTAGGTGGATTATGTTTTTTTGCTGTATTTCTTTTGGCAGCTCTAGTTTCTGTTTCAGTTTTTCTAAATAAAGTAAAACTTCTTCATTATTTGTAGCTGGAATTCTACCGGTTGCCAATGCTGGAACGTCAATATCGGTGGTAATACCGGAGCTTAATAAAACATCTGAAGCCGGATAACCAAATGAGGGTACCAAATCAACAAGAGAGTTTCTACCCGTGTAAGCACTAAAAGCCTTACCCAATAAAAGTAAATATGTTGGCTTACTATCTTCTAGTTTATACTTTAAGTAGTTTTTTATGGCAAGTGGATTTTTTACTCCATAGTTAAATAGGTCATATAAATCCTCTACATAGGTTGTTTCTACTGTATATCCCCCACCCTCTGTTGACGAACGAAAATCTGCATATGCTTTTGCAGAAGTGGCTAACTGTTTTGAGCTAATAATTAAAAAATTGGCAGAATTATTAAAATTATCTATTTGCGGTTCAAATAAAGTGATTTTTAAAGGGGATTCATATTCAGAAAAATAATAGTATTTGTCAGAAATTGTTTTAGATAAAATATTAAAAGTTTGAGAATCAGCTTGGGTAGCTTCGCTAATGTTAAAAGGGTCTGTGATATTCCAAAGTCTGTAGGTGATATTGTTTGGGTTTTCGACTTGTAATTTTCCAATATTTAGACCTTTAATATAGATAAACCCGTCTTTCCCATTCAAAATATTCTTTTTCAAATATGAAGTCTTAATGTAATTTATAGAATAAGATCCGCCATAGCCTTTTAGGTAAAGGGTTGCAGTACTTAAATTATTTAAGAATTGTTTAAATTTTAAAGTTATAGGTGAAAACTCTTGGATAGTTATGGTTGTGTCTAATTTCTCAAAAGCAATATTTATTTTTTTGTTGTAATTGTTATCTCGCCCATTTAATTGAATTTCTACTTCTACTTCTGGAGAAATTATACTGCTTAAATTAAGCGGAAGTTCATAGGTTATATTTTCCTTTTTTAGTGAGCCCGTAAAACCTTCTCCTTTTTCATAGTATGAATGTTGGATATACGGAATAGGCCCAGTTACAGAATTAAATGTAAAATCACTGGAAAACACTTCTGTATTTTGATATTTCTGATAATACTGAGTGGCACTAAACTTTCCATCAAAACTGGAATTTTCTGACGGAATACTTTTATGAGTATTTTCATTTGGGGCAATAGTTAAGTAATACACCGATTTATCTGAGAATAGGCTATACAAACTATTAGGTTGGACTGAGGCAGGTCTATAGAACTCATCTTCATTTCTACCGTCGTTTTTTATTCCATAGAAAAAAATTTGGTCGCCGTCTTGAAAAGCATCCGTTTTGGTAGAAATATCAAAAGCAATGTTTTTTCCTTGATGATAAATTTGTAACTGATTATTTTTAGCTGCATAAATTTCAGGGAGTACTTTCGCTATTTCTTCTACTTTAAGTACGTATGCTCCGGTTTTGTTAATCTCTATTTTTAGATATTTTTGGTTTTTTGTAAGCCATGTTAGCTTATTTGACTGTCCAAAAAGAAGATTTGAACAAAAAACAATATAAAGAAAGAAATATAAATTTTTCATGAAAAAAATAAAAAAGGGCGATAAAAAAAATAAAAAAGGTAACTTTACTATAAAAACATATAAAATAATGGAAACAAAATATGCATTAAGCGAACAGCAAATTTCTTCTACTTTACAGGAGGAAAACATTATTCTTCAACTCAATAAAGGAATATATTATACTATGAACGAGGTCGGTACTTTTATCTGGGATTTATTAAAAATATCTCCTTTACAATTTGAGGAGATAGTAGAACAGGTACAGGATAATTTTGATGTTGACGATGATACCTGTAGAAAAGATATTGAAATTGTAATTCAAGACCTAACTAAGGCGGAACTTTTGGTTCAAGTAATATAGTCCCTTATATTTTAAGCACAAAAGAGGACTCGTATTTTACGAATCCTCTTATTATTATTTATAGTTTGGGTTACGGAGATTTAAAGCAATACAACTTTTCTTCTGATTACTCTCGAACTATTGACAAATTGTAAAAAATATGATCCTGCTGAATATGATTCAGAAACCTTTATTTCATATGTGCCGTCTATTTTTCTAACTTCTACCGGCAACCTAGTGCCTTCGTTGGTCATTAGATTTATTTCATCAAACTCTTCTGAATTTTTTAGTTTAAACACTCTATTTGGTGAAGGATTGGGAAATACCGTGCTTGAGCCAAATTCTCCTCTGTTTTCGATAGAAATAATTTTTGATAATTTGTAAGTACCATCTAAATCTATCATTTTCAATTGATAGTAATTAATGCCTTCATTAAAGTTTTTATCTAAAAAATCGAACTTGCCGTTTTTGTTACCTCCTTTAACTGTCCCGATTTCCCAAAACTCACTTAGATTGGTACTTTTTCGGACACTGAAATGGCTAAAACCTGATTCGTCTTTGATTTTCCAATCTAGCAAATTACCGTTCGTGAATTCATCTACAGTAAACGAAGTGAGGGTTACTGGAGCTGCAGCCTCTCTAACATTTATGGTTGTTACAGAATTATTATTACCAGTGTTAGTTTCACCTACTGGCGGTGGCCCATTCCAAGCCAAAGTACCTGTTACAACACCACCTTCACCCAATGAAGACCCTGTATAACCTAAAACAACTTCAAAACATTCTGCTGGAGCCAAAGCTGCTGCATTCGTAAGTCTAATATCAGTACCATTATTACTGAATTCAATCATACCTCCAGCCGGAGTAACACTTTTTAGTACAACAGAACTCGTATTGGGAGGAAAAGAAATTAATGGGCGTGCCTTACCTATTGGAAGGTTAGTCGACCCACCAGAAACATTACAAATGCTTACTGTTATCTCGCCTCTAGTTTCATTCAGTTTAACCGTAGGAATTAAATTGGTAAGATTTATTGACATTTCCTGAGCGTAAACATTATTAACCCTGAGCAATGTTATGACAGAAATAAATAAAAATAAAAATAAATTTTTCATACTTAATTGGCAGTTATTGATGTAACAGAAACATTATTTGATAATTGTGAGTCGCCTCCTGAATTATCTAAAATGGTAATTGAAATATTTTGGGTAGTTCCAGCAGCAACACTGCTTTTTCTTTGAGCATTAAATCCTACAGTACTTTGTCCATTAGCAGGAACAGTAACACCACTTTTTAAGGTACAAGTAATAAATGAAGAATTTTCAGTAATCGTCCAATTCGAGTTGTTATTCAATGTACCACCATAAACTTGTGAAGTACCGCTAGAAGTAGGATAAGTAATTGTAAAGGCTCCTACTTTTGATATTCTAAATGTAATTGGAGTAGAATTGGTACCACCTAAAATTTCATAAATATTTACGACAAAATCTCTACCAAAACCCGATGCATTGAATGAAAGACCATCGATATCTACTGTAGGTGTATAATCTACAGGTCCAGATGACACCTTTCCTATGGCTAGAGCAGTGATACCACTAACAATAGTTCCTGATAGAGTGCTGTTTTCGGTATTTCCAGAAGCTCCTGTTGATGATAGATTTATCCATTTGGTGCCATCCCAGCCTACGAGTCTTAGGTCTGCGGCAGGTCCAAAAGCACTCATGTCGGGTATACTTACTGTTACAGTGAGCCCTGTGGCATCGTTAGTTAGGTCTTGCCAGTCCCATTGCCCAACAGGACTAACCGCCTGTATACCTGCATCTACTGATGTAACAGCATGGAAGCCTGTATTTGGAGCAGTTGGATCATCTGTTGAACTCGGATTACCTAATATCCATGCTACTGCTATCTGAGAAGTAGCAAGCCTGGTACCGCTTATGCTTAAGCCTCTATAATCTGCACCAGTGCCTACCGGGAAATTAAAACTTTGGTTTACTGCATTCGCATAGTGTTTTACGTAGCCATTTACATTACCGGCATCAGTTGGATTCTGATAAATGGCTGTGCCTACTGCAGAAAAATATCCGGGTGTAGCCCCCCTAAAGGTAGACCAGCTGTTTGGTGGGGTAGACAAATCAATGGTTCCAAAATTAGTAAATTCGGATCCTGAAGCTACATAGACATTTCCTTGTGCTAACGATGTATTTGTTATTGCTAAGAGCAAAGAAAAGCTAGTTAGTGTAGTGTATAAATTTTGTAAAAATCTTGTATACATAGTGTTTTATTTAATGTAGTAATTTTTATACTTTTAAACGAAGCCTTGATCACCAAAGTCGGTTGTAGAACCTGTTTTTAAAGTTAATTTTTTAACATCTCCTAATATTATCAATTTAGGTGCGATGTATTTTTTTTTTTCGGGTTTTTTATCCATTGTTTCTTTATTTTGTTAATATTAGCTAATCTTCCAATATATGCAAATAAAGTTATTCCACTATTTCATTGTCCAACGCAAGGCTTGTTTAAGTAGATAAAGTGCGAATATTAGTACATATATTGGTACGAAAATCAGTAGTTTTAATGTTTTAATAAATATATGCTTCCTCCAAATCTTTTGATTGAGTTGTCTGATGTGGTGATGGTAATAGTGTAAGGGTAATTGCCGGATGGTGTTGCAGTTGAGTTTATTTTTCCATCCCATTTATATTCGACATTATCTATTTTTAAAATTTCTTGTCCGAACCGATTATAAATTTTCATTTCAAAAGTTTTTATTTTACTTTTTAAGGTTTTTATTTCTAATAGGTCATTGATGCCGTCGTTGTTAGGTGTAAAAGCAGTGGGTATAAATATTTTAAGGGGAATTTTTAAATCTATAGTGTTAGATGCCGCTATTGGGTAATTGTTATTGGAAGGGGTGGCTACGAGTTTTAGTTTTCCATCTGATGAGAAAGTGTTTAGGTCAAGTGTGCCATTGGTTATTTCTTTTGGGAAGCTTTGTATTTTAGTTTCGGTGCCATTGCTAATAAATATTAGGTCATATCCTGATATTGTGCTATTTCCAAATGGTGACTCAAGAGACCATCGGAGTTCTGCAAGGTCATTAATGCTAAGAAATATAGTGTTTATTTTCTCTGATAGTTGTGAAAGTCTTCCACATTTGTCTCTAAATGCGATTTTATAGGTTTCTTGTTTTTGTGGTGTGGTAAAATCGGTTAAAAAGGTATTTTTTGTCGAAGAGCTATCTAATATTTTGAATTCCGTGTCTTGAAGTTTAAATAAATACCAATTTTTTTGTTCAATAGGCCATGTGTTTAAGTCTTCTTTATAATGGATTTGATTATAATTATCAGTATTTACCCAAAATGTGGTGGGTGGTGGTGGTATTAATTTTTGTGGGTCAAAATTTACTTTATTAGATATGCTTTTGCCTTTAAATTTTGTAAAGTTGGTAGAGCCAGTGATATCTTGGTAAACTTGATAGGTGTATTGGGTAGTGCAATCAAGTGGGCCGTGTGTATAGGTGTTTGTAGCCCAGCTTATTTCTCCTTTCTGATTGGGTATAATGGGCTTGTCAATGATGAATGTTTGCTTAAATGAGATATTATTTTGGGGATTTAAATTTGGTGGGGGGAGGGTCCTTCCTTTTAGTGTTTTTTGATACGCAATCCAAGAGATTTCGGTTTTCGAGTTTTGAGGGTTAAAATTTAAGGATACTATCGGGGTCGTACATATTTCTGGCGATTCTATGATTTGACCGCCGCATGTAGAATTTCTTTTTACAAAAAAGCAATAAGATTTTGTAGAATCCGGGATATCAAATGTGTATGAACCTGTCTGAATGCCTGCTTTAATTTCATTTGCGGCAGGGTATTGGTCTTTTTCATATCTAAATAAACTAAACTGAGGGTCAGCGACAAAAGGGCCGGTATAGTCTATTTTGACGTTTTTTAGTGTTAATAACTCTACTTTAGAGATTTGAGGGGTAAAAGGTAGTTCAGTATTGGGATTATTAAGCGGGATAGTTTGGAATCCGTAATTTAGTAAGCAGTTTTTGCTGGGGTCGGTATATAGGCCTGTAATTTTATAAGTTTGAGGTAAATTAAATGTTTTTTGAACAGAGAAAGGTAGCTGGGATTTGGAAACAAATATGGGGGGAACTCCTGAACCGAACTCTATGACATATCTATCAAAATCGTTTATAGGGCTTAGTGGAATATTGAATTCTACGGTAGATTGGCAGATGAAATAACTATGCAGTGGGGTATTGTTAGGTCTTACAATTACGTTTTTGCATGCTACACTTACCTTGCCGTTTTTTTGTCCAATTTGTGCGATTGTGTACATTTTAGGTTGGTAAAGCAAAGGGTAGGTGTGATTTACTTGTGTCGATGCACTGTCTAATGCACTTTCTAAAGTTTCGCCTTGATAATCATAAACGTATTTAATGTTTGTAGCCGTGCTGGTATTGGTTACAATTAACGCTTGTGTTCCACATATTTCGTTTAAGTTTGGGTTAAAACCTCCTTGTTCGAAGGAACTGTTAGAACAAATATTTTGAGCAGAAATGGATACATTTAAAAATAAGCTTAATGCAGTCATTATAGTCCCAAAAGAAAGATACTTATTTTTCATTACATTTATCTAGCAATCGTGATAAAACCCAGTTTAAGGGCATTAATGCCTTTTAGTTTAATTTCATAATAGTATGTTCCATCGGGAACACCAGAATTGGGGGTGATTCCTATACCGGTATTAGCTTCCCCACCCCATCCTTGTATTTGCATGTCAATATTATTTCCTTCTGAGCTAAAAACTTTTGCTCCCCATCGGTTAAACAAGTTGATATATTCGAGTTGGGCATCTGCTAGTAGCTGAATTTTGAAAGTATCATTTTTGCCGTCATTGTTGGGAGAAAAGCCCTCTGGAACTATGAGTAAATCTCCTAGATAGATTTGTTCAATCGGAATAAAAAACGAAGTGGTGTCATTTTTGAATACTATAATCTGAGCACCATCATTTGATCGGTCAGAAAACATTATGTTTTCAACATTTTGAGCGGTAGCTATTACTTGGTTATTGTAGGGCCCCTTTATATTTTTATGTTTGATAATTACTGCAAAAAAAACGGTATCTATTTTTTCTGGTTTTATAAATGAGGCAGCTGTAGTTATGTCTACATTATGTTTCCCATCAAAGCTTACATTGGGTACTAAAGAGCTAGATTTAGAAACCAAGGGTGGGTATACTACTGAAAATTCCACTCCAGCGGGGAAAAAAGCTTGGAGGCTATCTATAATGTTTATTTTTTGAAGAATATCGGGGGTTCTATTTTTTACTAAAACCATATAGTCTACTCTAAATGTGTAATCGTCAATACGAGCAGTATCAACAATAGACAAAGCAGTAGCGATACCACTAAATGCTTGACTTCTATTTATTTCTATTTTGGTTGGTGCGGTGTTGTCTTTAGGGTTACCATTGTTATCAGGGTCAGGGTTATTTCCTTCCGTAGAATAATCATAAACGTTGTCATCTGAAGTACTAAATACTTTGGCAGTATTGAAAAATAAGCTATTTTCTGTATTGCTCAGGTCTATGCGTACTTTTAGAAGAATACTTGCGGTATCACCTCTATTTAGGCTGCTTAGGGAGTCAATTAGTAAATTTATATGAGGTGCTTTGCCAGTAAAATTTGGATTAAGGGTTAATGGAGAATTTGTGAAGGCTGCTGTGGTGCTACCCAGGATATTAACAGCAGTATCAAACGTAACATCGAGCTGGTCTACCAGCTGTAGGTTTGAGATTTTTTGATTTCCGGTATTCGCAATTTTAAATTTAAAGAGCAAATCAAAAATATTGTTTTCTATCTCTTTTACTGAAATTAATTCTTTACTAAGGCCTATTATTGAAAGCGGTATTTCGTCATTTATGGTAAAGGAGCTTGAGTTGTTTTGTATTTTGCTATCAGGCTGGTCTACCATCCATAGGCTCGCTGTATTGGTTATTTTGCCTGGGGCCATAACCTTTGCTTGAAAAGTTATGATTTTGGATTCTTTGTATTTTAAAACGGGAATTAGAGCATATACGGTTTTGTTGGCGTAAGTTGCATCGGGACTGATGAGGTATATCTCTAAGCCGGCCGGTAGGGTGTCCCTAATAATGACATTGGTGGCGGTAGTCTCTCCTAGGTTTTCAACTAAAATATGGTAGGTTACGTATTCACCCAGAGCAACACGATTGGTATCCGCAGTTTTTGTTAGCTTGATATCCACTGCAGTTTTGCAAGAATCTAAACTCACGTTTACTTTGGATGCAGCACTAAAGCATCCTTCTTTGGTCTTTTCAAACAAGTAATAGCTTCCTGAAGTAACGGTGCTTAGGGAGCCTACCAGGGGGCTGCTGGGCATACTTGATGTATGAAACTCGAAACGGCTAGTGCTAACTGTAGGAGCCCCAACTATGGCCCTATTTAAGTCGACTGTTTTAAATGGGCAAATGTTTTTTAAAGTTGGGCTTATATTTGGAGCAATAGGTGCCTCTCCAACTGTAATTTTTATGGTGTTTGATATATCACTCGTACAATTTCCGGCTTCAGCGTTACAAGTTGCGGTATAGGAAAACTCTCCGGCTTTATTAGCTTTTATACTTATTGAGCTTCCTTCTTTTCCATTTGACCAAACTACCTTCTGAGGGCAATCTTTAGCTACTAATGTGAGGGTATCTCCTATGCATAACGTGTTTTTATTGCAATATATAAATGGCGGGTTAGGCGAGCCCACTTCTATACATAAGGTATCTGAGGTTTGGCTTTTACATGTTCCTTGAAGACAAACAGCGGTATATGCTGTGTTTACTTTAGGTTGTAAAGCGATGGTAGCTCCTTTTTGGCCCGTAGACCAAACCACCTCTCCTATGCAATTTTCTGCAATAATTTGTACAAGGTCGCCTTCGCAAATTCGATTTTTAACGCATGACAAGATTGGTGTTTGTGGCCTTTTTACTTCAATAACAAGTTGATTTGATGTCAGACTGAATGTGCTATCGCTATTTAAGCAAACCGCCGAGTAAGTGGTAGAAAATAAGGGTTTAACTGTGATTTTTTCTCCTTTTTCTCCGTTAGACCAAACCACCACATTTCCGTTGCACCCAGTGGCAACTAATATTAGGGTATCATCACCGCAGACATTGTTTTTTGAACTACTTACTGTTGGAGGGGTCTCTACTTTTTCTGCCTGTATTTCTATTTGATTTGATTTTTTGCTTTCTTTGCATTGATTTGCACACCAGGCGTAGTAGCTCCCTGCCCCTACTTTTATAATACTTAGTGTATCTCCGGTATTCCATTTAATGCCGCCTACATTACAAGCACTTGCAGACAAAGTGGCTTTTTCATTCGCGGATAGTATTAGGGTATTTGTTTTAATAATTGGGGCAACGGGTTCAGGTAAAACATTGATTTGGATTGTAATGCTCTCTTGAGTGTTTTCGCAAGTGTTTAGGCAAGTAACGGTGTAGGTACCAGATGTATTAACTTCTATGGTGCTTGTGTTTTCATTTGTATTCCATATTATGCTCGAGTTACAACCCGAAGCGGTCAGTTTTACCTTTTCTCCATTGCAAGAAATAGACCTTGCAACCGAAATGATTGGTGTTTTTTCGTTAGTTAATTCAATATGAATAGAGTCAGAAAATAAACTTTCTCCGCATGTATAGATACATTTTGCCGCATATCCTCCTTGGCCAACTTTTATGACTCTTTGATTCGATTCATTATTAGACCAAAGAATTTCACCTCCCTCACATCCTGTAGCGGTAAGTGTAGCTTTATCTGTATAGCATATTTGGTGCTTGTCAGTAACAATTTTTGGTGCTGTGGGTTTATCTATGTCTACTATTTGGTTAAGGCGTTTTTTTTCACAACCTCCAGAATCTCGTACAGTAAGCGTATAAGCTCCAGACTCTAGGGCATTAAAATCCGAATTAGATTTGTATGCGTCATTATTTATACGAAACAAAAACGGAGCAAGCCCAGTAGGGTTATTTATTTTTATACTGCCCTTTTCGGTCCCTGGGCATTGCACATTACGTATAGCTATTTCAAAATCTATAGGGGCTGTTTTCACTACGTTATATATACAGCCACTTGTTTTTATTGCCGTGCTGTTTTCATTTTGTTTTCTTGATTTAAAAGTGTATTTTCCTACTTCCTCGATTGTAAGTTTTTGATTTACCGCCCCTATTATCAAAGTGTCGTTTTTATACCACTCAAGATCCTTATATCCTGTTGGTATTTCTACCTCTTGCTTTATTGATGCATCTGCACAAAAGCTAAATGTTGTGTCTTTACAAATTTTTTGGCAATTTACAAGGGTGCTGTAAGTGCTCCTGCATCCAAGAGCATCTTTAATTTCAAAATTATGTGTGCCAGTGGTTTTTTGGAATACATTTTGAGATGCAAACCCCGAGCCGTCGTTAAACTGGTAAGGTGCTTGGCCACCCGAAACACTTAATGTGAGTAAAGCTGTTTCAGATGTATCGCAAAGAATAGTACTTGTGACTAAAATATTGGTAGTAGCAGATTTTAGGTCTATAGTTTTTTTAGTGATACAAGATTTAGCATCTTTTAGAAATATGGTTTGTTCTCCTGCGGCAAGATTTTGAAACGAATTTTCTGTGGTGAATGTTAAGCTGTCTTTGCTTAATAGGATGGGTTCAATCCCTTTGGTGATAGTAAAGGTTATGGAACCATTGGCCAATCCACAGCTAGGCGGAATGACTTGAGTTTGAAATTCGGTGGGCGGAATGGTAGTTACTTGTACAGAATCTAATGACAAATACGTACAGGATTTATCGGAACTTGAAAAAGTGGCTTTGAATGTATAATTTCCATCGCTATTTATGGTAAATTCTTTTGTGTTAGCCCCTGTTATGCTCTGACCATTTTTGTACCATGTGTATGTAGTAAAACCTTGAATGGCAGTAACATGAATGGGAGAACCGAAAGTTGGGCATCTGTCTATACGCTCCCCTATAGTCGTAAAACTTATGTCGTCTTCACAAGGGTTTTGGTTGTTTGGTGTACTGTCTATATCTTCTTCTGATACTTGGGTGATTTCAGCTTGATTGTAAGCGAAGTTGGAGGCGGCAGACAATGTACCGGTGATTGTAATGCTATGTTCAGGTTGAGTAGCCTCTATGGTACTAATTTCCCAAATAATGGTATTTTTTACTACTGAATATAATCCTTTCGATACATTTACGTTTTGGATTTGAAAATTTGGGGGTAAGATATCTTTAATTTTTATGTTATTGGCTAAGATTCCCCCTTGATTTTTTAGTTTTACAGTAAAGCTAGTTTGCCCTGCTAAAAGGCGGGTATAGCTACCCTCCAATGCTAAATCTATCTTTATAACATTAGATGGATTCATGGCTAAGGCGTGGGTATTTAACAAGTAAAATGTCAAAATAAACGAAATGTAGCGTTTCAAAAACAGCATCATTTTTTAAAATTTATAATTTTCAAACTAAATATTGGGTACCATACATTTTTTATAATCTAAAGTACGAAATTAATACAGCTAAAATGTATCCAAGTATAGTTGCGTTCGGGGGTATTGGTTATAAGTAGCGTAAAATGGTTGGTGAAAGTTTATTCTGGTCGGGAGATGATATTTGTTGTGTTAAAATTGAGGTTCTAAAGTATTCATTTTCTAAACAAGTTTAATAGTTGCATTTAATTCTTGAAGCTATGAATTAAAAAATTATTGTCATCTGACAGAATATGTAAGATTTTTGCTGATTTATGGAAAAATACAACAAGCAGAAAGTAAGCCATCCGCCATTTTTTTTGACTTTTGTTTACCAAAGAAAAAAAATCGAAATCAAAAATATATTTTATATTGGTGTTCCTATTGGTTTGTAGATTGCAAAATTAATACCGCCGCATATTTTTACCGCAGTTGTAAATGAAACCAGGGCGGGCAGAGGCATACTCTAAAACATTAACAACGCAGAAGCCATAGTTTTGTATGTTTTACGGTGCCTTTGATGGGTTCAATTTCTTATTATGCCTTATCTAAAAAACTTCAATTTATAAGTTAAAAGCTAACAGTATTGGTATTGAAAATAGCTCTGTAAGAAGCACATTAAGCGATGAAAATATCAATTGCGACGCTATATGGTTTTTGAGCGTATTGCCATTGAATTGTATATGCATTAAGTATCGTATTTGAACAATGAAAACTTCTGCTTAATATCTGATATTGATGGAGTTAGTTAAATATAACTAGTCGGTTCAAGTACTTTCAGTCTTTTAGTGAAACATTTAAAGAAGCCGATAGAAACAGTATCAATGGAGCGAAAAAAAGGGGGATTAAAAAATACACGCCAAACTTCTATTGGGTGGTGTAGCACCTAATACTATACATATTTCAGAAGTGGCATGTAACGCTATTAGTTTTCTCAGATAGCCAAACTTTCAACTCAACACAATTTATGTTTTTGATAAAGGTTATGTCAGCTATAAAAAAATGGTAAGAAACAAACTATGGAGGAGCTAGCTGACATACAAGGCTAAAATAAAAATGCTAAATATGAGACCGTTAGCACAAAGAGAAGTATATAGACTTCGAAGATGCGGGCATTATAAGTGATTCTATAATTCACTTAAAAAGAAAAACCACCGCTGTAGCCGTTAGATTGATAAACGATAAAGACCCCAAAAAAGGGAAAGTTCGTTCATTTATCAGTAACCTTTTTGATCATAAACCCCTAATGATATAACAGTTGTATAAATATTGAGGGTCAATTGAGTTTTTTTCAAAAGATTAAAGCCAAATTTTCAAACTACCTATTTTTTCTCGGATAGCTCAAACAAGATAAAAACACAAGGATGGATAGTGCTTATAGCCAACTTATTAATGTCAGTAATTCATATTTAGACAAAACAAAAAGAATGCTTTTCAACGACGGTTCTAGCGGCAGCAAATAATATGAACGGCTATGTTGGATTAGGGGCAATTATTTGCCAAGAAAGGCCAACGAAAAATCCGAAAATTAGAATAGTACAACTGAACCTGTTCCCCAAAAACAAAGGGGCGTTTTCTGAATTTGAAAAAAACAGCTCAACAAACCATTGAAGGCCTATTTTAGCTAAATTTCAATTTTATTCGGATGATAGCAATTGTTTAAAATTATATAAGGCTCATGATTTATTTTCTAACAGACAGGCTTACTGAAAGAAAATTTTTCTAAATTTAAAAAAAAACTGATTCATGCCCTCAATTTATTTTGCATACGATAAAGTCGAATTTTCTTGTGATGTTACTAGCCATATAGGACCCTATTTAGACTTCCATTTGGCGTGGTATGATGCTTCTTCTGGAATAGCAGGAGAATCGACAACTGTTTATAAAAAATTCATGCTTGTTTCAAAAGGAGAGGGATTTGCGAAAATCTCAAGAAATATAACAATTGATGGGTTAAATCTCACTTTAAGCGACCTTCCATTGAAATTATTATTTGAAAGAAATGGTGGTGCCATGTATCTCTTTTGTCAAATATTAAATCCATTAAAGGTGTATCCTGAAAGTACTGCAAATTCTGATGTCGATTTAGTTTCTTTTACAGAAGTATTGAGGCGACTTACTATTTGGGGCTATGAAGACGTAAAAGGCAGTTTTAAGGAATTTATTAAGTTTGATGAATTTAAAGGTTATTCAGAAGAGCAGATGCTTCAAACTGATAATCTTTTAAAACTCAAAAAGAGACTGGAGGGTCTTTAGAGTCTTTGCTGTGAACTTTCACAATTAGTTCGATTAATTATATTTAAAGTTCTCGATACATAGAGGTTTTGTTAAATTTGAAGAAAAATAGCAATTGATTACAAAAATTGATAAAAACTATACCAATGGCCAAACAACAAAAACAAAAATCCATAGAAGAAACACTTTGGGACTCCGCCAACAAGCTTCGTGGAAGTGTAGAGCCTGCCGAATATAAGCACGTAGTATTGGGGTTGATATTCTTAAAATTTGCGAGTGATAAGTTTGAGGAGCATCGCAAAGCATTAATAGCCAAAGGGCAAGAAAAGTATATCGAAATGCCCGATTTCTATAATATGGCCAATGTTTTTTATCTCGACGAGGAATCACGTTGGAGCTATATCATCAAAAACGCCAAGCAAGACGATATTTCGCTCAAGATAGACACGGCCCTGCACAATATCGAAAAAAACAATAAGGCTCTAAAGGGGGCTTTGCCCGACAACTATTTCTCTCGACTAGGTTTGGATGTCTCTAAGCTGGCTTCTCTACTTGACACCATAAATGACATAGATACCTTACACGACAAAGCCCAGGATATTGTGGGAAAGGTCTATGAGTATTTTCTTTCGAAGTTTGCACTTGCCGAGGGTAAAGGCAAAGGGGAGTTTTACACACCTAAGAGTATTGTAAACCTCATAGCCGAGATGATCGAGCCGTATAAAGGTATCATTTATGACCCAGCTTGTGGTTCGGGGGGTATGTTTGTGCAGTCTATTAAGTTTATAGAGGCACACCATGGCAACAAAAAAGAGATTTCTATTTATGGCCAAGAATACACCAACACCACCTACAAACTGGCAAAAATGAACCTTGCCATTCGTGGTATTACAGGCGACTTGGGCGAAAAAGCAGCCGACACCTTTGCTGACGACCAACACAAAGACCTAAAGGCTGACTATATAATGGCCAACCCTCCTTTTAACCAAAAAGACTGGCGAGCCGAAAATGAGCTGGTAGACGACCCCCGATGGATGGGATATGACGTGCCTCCTAAAAGTAACGCCAACTATGGTTGGATTTTGAATATGGTAGCCAAGCTGTCTGATAATGGTGTGGCGGGTTTTATTTTGGCAAATGGTGCCTTGAGTGGCGGTGGTGAAGAATACAAAATACGTAGAAAGCTTATAGAAAATAATTTGGTAGAGGCTATAGTTGTATTGCCTCAAGATATGTTTTATACCACCAATATAAGCGTAACGATATGGATTTTGAATAAAAACAAAAAAGCATATATCCGAAAAATTGGAGATGAACAGCGAAATTATAGAAGCCGTGAAAAAGAAATTCTTTTCATGGATTTAAGGCAAATTGGGGTGCCATTTGAAAAGAAGTTTATTCAGTTTAGTGAAAATCAGATTAAAGATATAGCTAATACTTATCATAATTGGCAACAGGAAAACATTAACTATGAAGATATACCTGAATACTGTTATTCAGCCTCTTTTGAAGAAGTAGAAAAGAAGGATTTTTCACTAGTGCCGAGTAAATACATTGAGTTTATAAACCGTGATGAGAATATAGCTTTTGACGAAAAAATGAAAGGCTTGCAAGAGGAATTTGTTGAGCTACTCAAAGCCGAAGCTCAAAGTAAAAATGATTTATTGAAGGTTTTCGAAGAATTGGGGTACAAAATCACTATCTGAACACGATTTATCTGATTGAATGATGGACAAGATAAAAGTAGAAAACATCAACGAACTTACACACAAAATAATAGGCTGTGCAATGGAAGTCCATAAACATTTAGGGAATGGCTTTCAGGAAGTAGTGTATCAACGAGCCTTGTCTATTGAGTTAAATATGCAGGGTGTTGAACATATAAGGGAGCAAGAAATGCCGCTACATTACAAGGGTTATAATATTGGAACGAGAAGAGTTGATTTTTTTATTGAAGGGAAAGTAATGGTCGAAATAAAAGCTCTGGAAAAGCTGGAAGATGTACACAAAGCACAAGCCATAAACTACTGCGAGGCATACAACATTGCAGATGGCTTGTTAATCAATTTTGGAGGTAAGAGTCTTGATTTTAAAAGGGTTTACAATAAAAATCTTGTCAGTCCTAAACACGATTTTAAAGATTAAAAGATGTTCAAGATAATAAAATTAGGTAAATGCGAAAAAAATGAAATCTTGTTATTCGGGAAATCAAGTAATCGTGTTCATACAACATTTAAAGAATTGGGTTATGAAATCAAATTATAAGACCTTAGGTGAACATATAAGGCTTGTTGATGAACGAAACAAGGGTTTGCGAGTGACACAACTTTTGGGCTTAAGCATTTCAAAACAGTTTATTCCTTCTGTTGCGAATATCATTGGAACGGATATGGAGAACTATAAAATCATTCGCAAAAATCAATTCGCATGCAGCACAATGCAAGTAAGGCGTGATAAAAAAATGCCGGTCGCTTTGTTGCAAGAAGTTGATGAAGCTATTATTTCACAAGCCTATCCCATTTTTGAAGTAAAGAACGAGAAAGAACTTTTGCCTGAATATTTAATGATGTGGTTTACCCGTTCTGAGTTTGACCGTGAGGCTTGTTTTCACGCTGTTGGAGGTGTAAGAGGAAGTTTGGAATGGGAAGATTTTGAAAATTTACAATTGCCAATTCCTCCCCCTGACAAACAAAAAGAAATAGTAAAAGAATACAACGTAATCCAAAACCGCATAGCCCTTAATCAGCAACTGATACAAAAACTGGAAGAAACCGCACAGGCGATTTATAGGGAGTGGTTTGTGGATTTTGAATTTCCTAATGTCACATCGAGCGGAGTCGAGATGCCGTATAAAAGTAGTGGTGGAGAAATGGTTTGGTGTGAGGAGTTGGGGAAGGAGATTCCGTTGGGATGGGAAAACGAGAGATTATCAAGCATAATAAATATTAAAGATGGCACTCACAATTCACCAAGTCCAACTGAAAATGGTTATCCATTAGTGACTTCAACACATCTAAACCTATATGATATAAAACTAACGGAAACATATAATATAAGTGAGGAAGATTTCATCCAAACCAATAAACGAAGTAAGGTGTATAAATACGATATTTTGTTTAGTATGATTGGTACTGTTGGTCTAGTTAATTATGTTCTTTATGATGAAGTTAATTTTGCAATCAAAAATGTAGGGCTATTTAAAACATCCGAAAGGAAAGAAATAGCCGAATACATTCTCTTCTATTTAAAGAGCGATTATATGAAATTATATCTTGCTTCAAATCCAAATGGAAGCACACAAAATTATGTTACACTAGGTTTTTTAAGAGATATGCCAATTTTAGTACCATCAGATAAAACTATTTTAAAGTTTGAAGAAATATCCAAAAAAGTCAT
Organism: Lacihabitans lacunae; assembly: GCF_042649125.1. Lineage (NCBI taxonomy): Bacteria > Pseudomonadati > Bacteroidota > Cytophagia > Cytophagales > Leadbetterellaceae > Lacihabitans > Lacihabitans lacunae. The sequence continues at coordinate 29,585 of NZ_JBHRYQ010000002.1, read as the reverse complement.
TGAAACAATACACTTAAAAACAAAAGAAAACCAAAAGTTAACGGAGCTGAAAGAGTTCTTGCTTTCGAGGTTGGCGACTGTGGAATGAAATAATAAATAGAAAAATATGCTACTACTACTCAACCCATCGAATACTATACAACTACATTATTGGTTCGGTGATAGCTCCCATGAAATGAATGCATTTGTGCAAAACAAATGTGAATATGAATTCCTTGGTATAATTAAAGAAATTAGTAATCATTTTGGATGCGAAGTTATTATAGAAACGTCACCTTTAACAGAAGGAGGTTTGCAAAGGTGGTTCAAGGTTTTGTCAAAAACTGAGAATTCCAAGGCAATAATCACAACTGCCGTAATTACATCAATAGCTACACAAATTTTCATTAATCCCTTAGGCAAGCTTTCTGAGAAATTCATTGAAAAGATATTTGAAGATAAAGAAAAGATCGCCCAAGAAGAAAGTATTAGAAGTAAGGAAGAAGAAAAACTTGATTTAGAAATTAGGGAATTAAAATCAAAAAGCTTAAAAAATCTCGATACATTAAGCTCTAATAATTTATTAAAAAAAAAGAGATCTAACTATTATGAAGCTCTTGAAAAATACCCAAAAGTGATTAAGGTATCATTTAATCATACCAACAGTAATTTTGAAATTATACAGGGGGAGGTAAATAGAAACGAATTCCAAAAATATATCCTTGCTACAGATGACTTACCATCGATTAAAGTTGACAACGCTATAATAGAAATTATTTCTCCTGTCTTGAAAAAAGGAAAATATAAATGGATGGGAATATATAATGGTGAATCTATCCCATTTAATATGAAATCTGTTGAATATAAGATAATGATTCAATCTGGTGAAATAAAATTTGTTAACGGGACTTCCATCAATTGTTTGCTTGAAATTAGACGAAAAATAGACTCAGAAGGAGTAGAAAAAATAGTTAGTTACGATGTTCTACGGGTTAATAGCTATTTTGAAAACGAAAAACCTATTGAAACTCCTGAGGGTAAAAAACATAGGAAAGCAAAGGAAAGAAGTGAGAAACAGTTGAAATTATTTAATGAGGAATAATTTAAACTGAAACTTCATTCGGACTTATTTGCTATCGACTTCAGGAAATTTAATAATAGGCTGATATTCAGTTACTTTTTATTTAACTCGGATTCGGAAAACGTTAATTTTGGATGTTAACATGCTCATAAGGTGAAAGAAGAATATTGATAGCAACAGGTAGTATAAACATTTTTAAAATATTGATTACCTTGTTCTTAATTAAGATTATTTATAGATAAATGGACAGACTTCAAAGCAATAAAATGTTTGCCGATATAAGTAAAATTATTCATTCGTTTAATGAATCTCTGGCTGCACATATCCCTAAGATTGATGCGGAGATCACACAGATGATAGATAATAAAAATAAAGATACTCAGGTTATTGAGCGTTATCTTGATACGCTTCTCTCGCTAACTATGTATGGGATTGGCGATGAGCTCTTTATTAAACTGCTTGAGTATTACAAAACCGTAGATGCGGAAGGAGCCGAGTTTTATTGGAATGAATACGATAAGGATGAGGAATAAAACAATAGACGTATATAACAACTAAATGACCCTTTTTCGATTCAAATTTTAATCTTGGCACTATTTTGTATTAAATTAGCATGAATATCAGCAAAACATGATTACCCGAATAAACATAGAAGGCTATAAAAGCATCAAAAGTATGGATCTGGCTCTAGGACCCATCAATATCCTATTAGGTGCCAATGGTGTGGGTAAATCTAACTTTGTGTCGGTGTTTTCGTTGGTGAAGAATATTCATCGGCAAAATTTTCAAAACTTTGTTCTTTCTAAAGGCGGAGCAGATGGTCTTCTGCATTTTGGAAAGAAAAAAACGCAGTTAATTAAATTAGAAATTGAATTTACGAATTCTGATTCCAATAAGAACAGATTTTATATAGAACTTGGAGTAATTCAGAATACCCTTTTCATAAATACACTTAAAACCGCATTTTTAAGTAAATCGACCTGGCACTATAAAGAATTTGACAGCAATACAATGGAAACAGTATTTGCTGATGTCGCCTTTAGTCAAGCTCATTATGTAAATCAGCGACTGAGAGAGTTCGAGGTGTATCATTTCCATGATACCAGCGATACGTCGCCTATGAAAGGTATTTCTAATATCAATGACAATTTCCGACTTAAGCCAGATGCCTCCAATTTGGCGGCTTACCTGTATTTGTTAAAAATAAAGCATCCAAAACATTTCCAACGCATCGAAAAAATGGTGCAAACTATTGCCCCGTTTTTTGAGCGTTTTATTTTGGAACCCGACCGCCTCAATACCAACAACATACAGTTGGAATGGAGAGAAAAAGGCCAGCCAGAGGGATATTTTAATGCCTATCATCTGTCGGATGGCACTTTAAGGTTTATTTGTTTGGCCACATTACTTATGCAGCCCGAGCCACCTGCTACCATTATCATTGATGAGCCAGAGTTGGGTCTGCATCCAGTAGCTATCAATAAACTGGCCGCCATGGTTCGTGCCGCCTCCGAAAAATCACAGGTGATACTTTCTACACAATCTGTCAATTTGCTTGATAATTTTTCACCTGAAGATATAATTGTAACCAACAGAACTACCGAAGGCTCAACATTCGAAAGGCTTCATGATGAAGATTTTACAGAATGGCTTCAAGAGTATACGCTTGGCGACCTTTGGGGGCAAAATAAATTTGGAGCTCAACCTTATTCTGTCTGATGAAAAGGCTAGCGTTTATAGTAGAAGGAGATACTGAAATAATTCTGGTCGAGAAGTTAATTTTACCATATTTAGTAGGCCTTGGGTTCAATATATCTATACATGCTCAAACTATCACTACAAACAGAAAGCAGCATAAGAAAGGAGGAGTTGGAAGTTATGGGAAATACAAAAATGAAATTAGCAGAACATTAGCACAAGGCAATGTAATAGTAACTTCGATTATTGATTTCTTTAAATTACCCACTGATTTTCCTTCTTACAGTAGTGATTCTAGTAAAATATCCGAAATTGAGGCTGCCATTCATCTGGAATTAGATAACCATCCTGATTTTATACCATATATCCAGAAACATGAATTAGAAGCTTTAATGTTTTCTGAAATGATTGGATTTGAATTAGTTATTGACTCACCTGATAGTTTAGCAGAGATAGAGCAAATTATGACTGATTATCCAAACCCTGAAGATATTAATAATTTACCACAAACAGCTCCTTCAAAAAGACTTGAAAGTATCTTCAAATATGATAAAACATTCCATGGTGATTTAATATTTCAAATAATGGATATAAAGAAAATGATTGAAAAATGTCCACGATTTGCTTTTTGGATGGAAAGGATAATAAATAAACTGTCAGAATAATTTAAATAATGAAATTCACTTAGTGAAACTTATAAAGTGGCTGTGATTAGGTGTTCCTAATTCTACTAAGTTTTTATAAACTTTAAATTAGAGGGCAGTGCTTTTATGTGTCTGTTTTGTTAAAAGTTAAAGCACCTGAATGTAAAATGTAGAACATAAGTCGGGAGGCGTAAAGTGTTTTATGTAAGGGTTTTATGAAGGTGAAGTGTTAAATGTTATATCTTACATTTGTAAAATATACATTGTGTTTTTAGGTACTTGGCTTTCTGGTAAAACACAAAAGCTATTAGAGGAAAAGAAACATGTGGCCCACTTCAATCCGGAATATCTATTTCTGCGTGTTACAAAATGCTAATCTTCAGTGTTTTTCTAAATAGATATAAATAAAAATGTCCAGTTTTTTTTATAATAAACTGGACATTTTGTTATATTTGTGGCTCAAATATTAATATGAAAGTATCTGATTATATAGCGGTTACGATAGATAGATTTCCGAAGGGGTATGTGTTCACCTATGCGGACTTTGTGACTGAGGTGAATAAAAAGGAGGCGGTTATAAAGGCACTTAATAGGTTAGTGGCTTCGGGCAAAATAGAGAAGTTGTCTAAAGGGAAGTATTATAAGCCCGAAAATACGCCATTTGGCAACTTGCAGCCCAATCAGGCTCAGGTGGTCAAAGACCTACTAGAAGACGACGGTAAGTTAGTGGGTTATCTGACAGGGTACAGTATGTATAATCAGTTTGGCCTTACTACCCAAGTGAGTTACACCATTCAGATAGGCAAAAACGACCTAAGACCAGCCTTTAAAAGGGAGAGGTACAGTATTTCGTTTATCAAACAAAAAAATACGATCACTAAAGAGAACATTCCCTTGCTCCAAATACTGGATGCAATTCGGTATATCAAAAAAATACCCGATACTAGTGTAGAGGCTTCGTGTAAGCGTTTTCTTGCCATATTGCAAGAGTTAAGCACTAAAGACAAAGAGACATTGGTGAGGTTGGCCTTAAAATATCCTCCTGCCACTAGGGCATTGTTGGGTGCTGTGCTTGAGGAGCTACAAGAAACCCAGATACTCACGTCATTGATGAAATCTTTGAATCCAATCACAAAATATAAACTAAGCGGAGCAGAAAAGGCACTGGCTACCGCCGAAAAATGGAACATCGTATGATACTTCACGAAAACAAAACCTTATTCCGACAGTCAATTCAGTTTACAGCTGACCAATTGCAGATTCCGGCCATTTATGTAGAGAAAGACTATTGGGTGACTTTCGCTTTGTTTACCATTTTTAACGATGAGATAGGTAAAGACACGGTATTTAAAGGTGGAACAGCCTTGTCGAAGTGTTTTAATATGATAGAGCGGTTTTCAGAAGATATAGACTTGGTAGTACTCAGGCATGAAGGAGAAACCAACAATCAACTCACCAATAAAATCAAGAAAATCAGCAGTGTGGTTACTACGGTTATGCCAGAGACAAACATCGCCAATGTCACTCAAAAAATGGGAATGAACCGCAAAACAGCCCACAGTTATGCAAAAGAGTTTACGGGAGCTTATGGACAAGTGCGAGATGTAGTAATAGTAGAAGCTACGTGGTTGGGTTATTTTGAGCCCTATACCACTAAACTTTTGAGCTCGTATGTGGGCGAAATGATGATAAACAATGGACAAAAGGCCATGGCCGAATCTAACGGTTTGATGCCTTTTGAGGTAAGGGTGCTAGTGGTTACTCGTACACTTTGTGAGAAAATCATGAGCTTGGTACGTTTTTCGTATTCGGCCGAACCTATGGATGACCTCAAGAGTAAAATAAGGCATATGTATGATTTGCACCAGCTGCTAAGTCAAACAGAATTTGCGGAGTTTTTTAACGCTCCCACTTTTGAGGAAATGCTTATGAGAGTGGCACAAGATGATGTGGCGAGTTTTAAAAATAATAATGCATGGCTACAGCATCATCCAGTAGAGGCATTGGTGTTTAGAAATGTAGAAGAGGTCTGGAAAGCCTTAGCTCCTGTTTATTCTGGGCAATTTAGAAATTTGGTGTATGGAATATTGCCAATAGAATCAGAAATATTTGCTACTTTAGTAGTAATAAAGAACCGACTGTCGGCCATGAACTGGAAAATAGAGCTAACACCAACTGTAAATGAAATTCACAGAGGCTAAACTTGAACAAACTTTTATAGAACTATTGGGCAACGAGTCCTACGAGCATACTTTAGGCATAGACCTAGGTTTGCCACAAGGAGAAGTACTGATAGAAAAAGACCTGAAGGCATTTCTAAGCAAGAAATATGCTGAGGAGGGTATTACGGATATTGAAATAAAGCAAATCGTATTAAAGCTAAAGGCTTATCCAGCAAGCGACCTTTATGAGAGCAATAAGGCCATACTGAGCATGATTACGGATGGCTTTATACTAAAAAGGGAAGATAGAAGTCAGAAAGACATTTACATCCAACTGTTAGACTATAAAGGGTTAGAAAAACAAAAAGTAGGTGACTCCGAGGGTTTAATTCATGTGCTTGCCGATGATGAAAATACATATGAGGTTAAGTCAAGTAATATTTATCGCTTTGTAACTCAGCTTGAAATAGTAGGTTCAGAAAAACGAATTCCTGATGGTATTGTCTATATCAACGGATTGCCTTTGGTTGTGTTTGAGTTTAAAAGTGCAATACGAGAGGAGGCCACAGTTAACGATGGCTTTAAGCAGCTGACTGTTCGCTACCGCAGAGACATTCCTGAATTGTTTAAATACAATGCTTTTTGTGTAATCAGCGATGGTGTCAATAACAAGGCCGGTTCGTTTTTTGCCTCATACGATTTTTTCTATGCATGGCGAAGGGTGGCAGGATTGGCAAAAGAAGTTGATGGAATTGATAGTATGTTTACTATGGTTCAGGGTATGTTTAACCATTATAGGCTAAGAGATATCATCCGAAATTTTATTTATATTCCAGATAGCTCAAAGAAAAACGAAAAGATCGTATGTAGATATCCGCAATACTATGCTGCCCGAAGCCTCTATGACAGTATAAAACTGGCTCAGAAGCCCAAAGGAGACGGAAAAGGAGGGACGTATTTTGGAGCCACAGGCTGTGGCAAAAGCTACACGATGCTGTATCTGACACGGCTATTGATGAAAAGTGAATACTTTGAAAGCCCAACCATAATTTTAATAACTGACCGTACTGACTTAGACGACCAACTGTCGGGGCAGTTTACCAATGCGAAGAAGTTTTTAGGCGATAGCTTAGTGATTAGTGTAGAAAGCAGAGCCGAGTTAAGAGAGCTGTTGCAGGGGCGTCAAAGTGGTGGTGTGTTTTTAACTACCATTCACAAGTTTACCGAAGACACTTCGCTATTGACCGAGCGAACCAATGTAATCTGTATATCAGATGAAGCACATAGAAGTCAGGTAAATTTAGACCAGAAAGTTAAAGTTGGAGAGAAAGGCGTTACTAAAACCTATGGTTTTGCCAAATACCTACATGATTCTTTGCCCAATGCCACTTTTGTTGGCTTTACAGGTACACCGATAGACGCTACACTTGATGTTTTTGGCAATATAGTAGATGCTTACACCATGACAGAATCCGTAAAAGATGAAATTACGGTTCGGATAGTATATGAAGGACGAGCAGCTAAGGTATTATTAAACAACTCTAAGCTTAAAGAGATTGAGGAGTACTATGCTTCGTGTGAAAAAGAAGGGACTAATGAGCATCAAATAGAAGCTAGCAAAAAAACGATGGCTCAAATGAACGCTATCATCGGTGATCCTGAACGCTTAGAGGCTCTTGCCACCGACTTTGTGAAGCACTACGAAAAAAGGGTGTCAGAAGGAGCAACCATAAAAGGCAAGGCTATTTTTGTGTGTAGTACCCGAGAAATAGCATATGAGCTTTTTAAAAACATCATAAAAATAAGACCTGAATGGAATGAGGTAAAGGTTTCGGAAGACGGAGTGGAGCTTACGGAGAAGGAAAAACGTGAGATAAAACCTATAGAAAGGTTAAAAATGATAATGACCCGTGATAAAGATGATGACGAAACGCTTTATAAGTTATTGGGCACAAAAGACTACAGGAAAGAATTAGATAGGCAGTTTAAATCAGACAAATCTAATTTTAAAATTGCCATTGTGGTGGATATGTGGCTAACGGGCTTTGACGTTCCGTTTTTAGATAGCATTTACATAGACAAGCCAATTCAGCAACATAATTTGATTCAAACGATTTCACGTGTAAACCGAAAGTTTGCAGAGAAAGAAAAAGGCTTGGTAGTAGACTATATTGGCATAAAGAAGCAAATGAACCTGGCTTTGGCTAAGTACAACAAAGGCGACAAAGAGAACTTCGAAGACATAGCGGAGTCGCTGGTAATAGTACGAAACCACTTAGATTTATTGGCGAAGCTTTTTCATAAATTTGATAGCTCCAAATATTTTAAAGGTACGGCCTTTCAACAGTTAAATACCTTAAATTTAGCTGCGGAGTTTATCCAAACCACCAAAGAATTAGAAACCCGATTTATGGGCTTGGTGAAGCGTTTAAAAGCGGCCTATGATATTTGCTCAGGAAGCGAGAAGTTAAGCACTAAAGAGCGTGATTATACGCATTTTTACTTAGCTGTGCGGTCTATTGTGTTTAAGCTTACCAAGGGCAATGCTCCCGATACTGCTCAGATGAATGCAAAAGTCAGAGAAATGATACAGGATGCCTTACAAAGCGATGGCGTGCAGGAGATATTTAAAATGGGAGATGAGAATATTTCCGAACAAGATATATTTGATGAGGAATATTTGGCTAAAATAGATAAGATTAAACTACCCAATACCAAAATCAAGCTTCTACAGGAATTGCTTGCAAAAGTAATAGGTGAGTTTAAAAAGGTGAACAAGGTAAAAGGTGTAGACTTCTCGAAAAAGATGCAAATCCTAGTTGACAAATACAATCAGCGTGATGAAAACGACATATTTAAAAGCGAAGTGTATGACGAGATGGCCGAACAGCTTACAAATTTAATATGGGAGGTGCATAAAGAGTTTTCAGCTGGGGAAATTATGGGTATCAGCTTTGAAGAAAAAGCTTTTTATGACATCTTGAATGAGCTTTGCAAAAAATATGACTTTAGTTATCCCAAAGATAAGCTTATAGAACTAGCCAAAGCAGTAAAAGACTTGGTAGAAGGACAAGCCAAATTTCCAGACTGGAACAAGCGAGAAGACATCAAATCAGCCTTAAAAGTCGGCCTTATTCTCCTTCTAGACGAGTTTGGCTATCCTCCAGTAGAGCGTGATGAAGTTTACGTTGAGATTTTTGAGCAGGCTGAGAACTTTAAGAAGAATGAGTGAGGGGGAAGGTATCTTATTTAAAGAAGTTTTTTTTTGTTTTTAGAAAATTTCAGTCTTTTTTTTGAAATGCCTATAGACAAATTCCGAAATTAGAAGCCATGAAGGTATGTATTTAGGATACGTTTACTAGGAAACAATATTTGCTTTTCCCATTAACAATATGGCTCCATGTTCATGTCAAAACCTAGGATTTTACTCATATTAAAACTCAGTTTTTGTGAATTAATTCATGTTGATACACTATCAGGAAACTCAAAATAACCTTGGTTTACTTAAATTAATTGGGGTTAATTTGGGTTAAATGTTTTTTGACATAGATGTACCATTTAAAAAAAAGGAAATTCCCCGCTTAATAAATATCCCATTGGAAGTTCTTTTTTTGCTTATTAAAATATTAATTTGGTATATAAACTATAGCTTAAGCATGAAATTACTAAAAACTGTTTCATTTTTACTGTTTAGTTATGTTACAATTGGTCAAATTTTGCCCCAAAAGCTACTAATCTATTATGGTACTCCTTCAAAAATAAATGGATCTACCACAATTCTATCTGCATCAGATGAATTCTACAATTATGATATTATAGTTTGGCCTCCAGTAGAATTAGCTGGTCATTACGATAATTCTAATTCATATCAAATCTTAACAAATCTTAAAAGTAGACCAACCCCCCTAAGGTATTTGGATATTTATATGTTGGCTTAGGTTTGCCTACCGAAACTATTGATACTACCGCATTAAAAAATAGATTACTGAATATCCGTAATTAATCATACTGCTTGAATACTTGCAATAATTAGTCTATCGAACAGCTTGTCTCCGAAATATCTTCTGTTCAATTTGTAAACAAATTCGTTCAAATAGAGCTGTAAATATTTGCCTTTTATTTTGTGATAATTTCCTAGCAAGTTCCTTTTTGCGTTACTTATCATAATGTGGACCCACTTCAAATTTTCTTCAGTTGTCTGCTTATTGGATTTATATGTGACGTGCATTTCTACAAAATCTGCAATATCTATATATGAAGTACTTTGATCCGTAAATACTATACTTTTCTCGTCAATTGATTCTTTAATGGTTTGGTTTATCTGTTCAGCTTTGTGAGAACTTAATACTTTGGCTTTGAAATATCGACATTGGCTTGAAGTTGCCCCAGTCTCAATATCTTCTAATGGTGTCGATTCCGCCATTATTACAACATGCTGTTTTCCAGCTGCACCACGCCCTCTCACACCCTTATCTTGCTCTATTTCAGTTGATTCTATAGTGAAATAACCTTCATCCATTTCAATCATACCCTCTAAGGTGTAAATCGCATCACGATTCCCCATGGCCTTTCTAATTTTATGAACCATTGCCCAAACTGGTTCGTATCGCTTCAAGTTTAATTGCTTTTGTATCTCTTTGCTCGAAAAACCTTTTTTGGTGGCTGTCAACAAAAACATCGTTTTATACCAAATTAAAAATGGTAAGTTAGAATTTTCCATGGTTGTTCCGCTTCTTAGAGAAGTCCTGCTTCTACATTGTTTGCATTCATAGCTCCATCTGCTTTTTATCCGGTAATGCTCTTTGCAACCGCATTTACATACAACTCCAATTTTATCTCATTCACCTTTAAAATGTAATCTACAATCCTCTTTGCTACCAAAATTTGCCGTGAAATTGAATAAATTCATATCTTTGATTTTATAAACAAATTTAACTAAAATTATCCGTTATGGCAAATTACGGATATTCAAATTTATTTTATATCGGACCCAAAGCAAAAAACATAGGTTTAAAAATGTTTTTCAAGTGTATCTAATGTGTTGGTGGATAAAATGCAGTTTTTGGTGTATAAAGAGTATTTATTTTCGTAAAACTTAGGTTTAATTATTGACTACATAAATATTTCCTTTGTGTATACTGGTGGTGTTATTGGTTAAAGTGAGAGTAATTTGGTATTGGTAATTTCCAGTGGGTACATTTTTCCCGTTGGCTTTCCCGTCCCACCTAGATTCTATTTCATCTGTGTTTGAGATTTCGTTCCCTAGACGATCGAAAATTTTCATCTCGAAAGATCTTATTTTACTTTTTAAGGTTTTTATTTCCATCAAGTCGTTTATGCCGTCGTTGTTGGGGGTAAAAATTGTGGGTATAAATAGCTTGAATGGGAGATTTAGATCTACGCTATTTGAAGCAACTGAAGGATAACTGGAATTATTTGATTCAGCTACAATTTTTAGTTTACCGTCAGACGAGAATTTGTCTAAATCGAGATTGCTTGCTGATTTTTCTTTTGGAAATGTATCGATTGTATTTTCTGTGCCTTCGGCTTGGTATATCAGTTGGTAGCCTGAGGTATTGCTATTTCCAAATGGTGTATCCTGAGTCCAATTTATTTCGGCTAGATCGTTGATGCTTAGAAAAATTGAGTTGACAGGTTCTGAATATTGTGAAAGTCTATCACATTTGTCTTTGTAGGCGATTTTATAGGTTTCTTGTTTTATCGGTGTAGTGTTGTCTGTAAAAAAGGAGTTTTTAACAAAGGAACTGTCTAGTACTTTATATGTATTTTCTTGAAGTTTCAGCAAATACCATTTGTTTTGCTCTATTGGCCATTCGCTCAGATTTTCTTTGTAATAAATCTGATTAAAGACCTCTGTATTTACCCAGAGGTTGGTAGGAGCTGGTGGTACTATTAATTGTGGATCAAAACTTACCTTATTGGAAATACTTAATCCTCTAAATTTGGTAAAATTGGTGGTACCATTGATTTCTTGCCAAACTTGATAGGTGTATTTTGTGAAGCAATCAAGAGGGCCATGCATGAATGTGTTTGTTGTTAATTCAACTTCTCCAATTTGATTAGGAGTATCGAGTTTGTTGATAATAAGCTTTTGCTTGAGCGACATGGTGGCTTGAGCTGCTGTACCTAAGGGGGGTACTGTTCTGCTCTTTAATGTTTTTTGATACGCTATCCATGAGATGTCATTCTTTGCGTTTTGTGGGTCAAATTTTGTGGAAATTATGGGTATGGTGCATACTTCTGCTGATTCTACAATTTGGCCGCCGCAGGTGGTATTTCGTCTGACAAAAAAGCAATAAGATTTTGTAGAGTCAGGAATATCGAATGTATAAATACCCGGTAAAATACCTGTTTTTATTGGTGTAGCTGATTGGTATTGCTCTTTTTCGTACCTATACAGGTTAAATTGAGGGTCAGGCACAAAGGGTCCGTTGTAATCAATTTTTACGTTTTTTAGCGTTATTAGCTCTACTTTTGAAATTTGCGGCGTAAAAGGTAATTCTATGTTGGGATTTCGAAGCGGAATAGTTTGAAAACCATAATTGAGAGAGCAGTTTTTGCTGGGATCGGTATATCTTCCGGTAACTTTATAGCTCTGTGGCAAATTGAAGGTTTTTTGGACTGAGAATGGCAGTTGAGCTTTTGAAAAAAATATTGGTGGTTGCCCTGAGCCAAATTCGAGGACGTAAGAATCGAAGTCGTTTATGGGGTTAAGGGGTATACTAAAATCCACCGTTGATTGGCATACTGAGTAACTGTGCAGTGGCGTGTTGTTTGGCCTGACAATGATGTTTTTACACGCCACGGTGGTGTTGCCGTTTCGTTTGCCAAGTTGAAGAACAGTATAGCTTTTAGGATTGGTTAAAGCCGGAAAAATATGACTGGTTTGATTTTGGGCAATACCTAAAGCGTCTTCGAGACTTTGGCCTTGGTAGTCAAAAATATATTTCAGTTCTGAGGCACCGGATTTGTCTGTTACTACCAAGGAAGACGATTGGCATATCTGATCGGTATTAGTGTCGAAATTTCCTTTCAATAAGTCAGTTCTATCACAAAGCCCTTGTGCTGATAGTGAAAAATTCGTGAAGCAGAAAATAGAAAACAGGTCTATAGCTAAACGATACATATTTACAGGAAGGTTTAATTTCATTTTTTGATTGTAATGAAGCCTAGGATTGGCTTATTTGAATTGTTAATATAAATGGCATAATAATAGGTACCCTCTGGAACTAAGCTGTTCGTATCCCTATTTTTACCGTTCCAAGAAATCGTTTCGGTATTTTGAGAAATATTGTTGACTTCATGAATTTTAGCTCCGTACCTGTTGTAAACCACGAATTTATCTATGGCCACATTCTTTAATAGTTCTATGTTTAGCTCATCATTGATGCCATCATCGTTTGGAGAAAATCCTCCTGGAACACTTATTAATGTTTCTACCGGGAATGTTGAAGGGTTTATATAAAAGGTTGTGGTGTCTTGAAGCCAAGACAATGTTAATGGGCCGTTGTTGGATACATCAAAATAGGTGTTGTCTGATGAATCTTTGACTGATGCACGAACTTGGTTATGATATGGCCCTAGGAAGGAATTGAAGTTAAATGTTAAGCCAAAAATAAGCGTATCCTGTGCACTGGGTTTGATTGTTGAGGTGGGTAGTGTAAGGTAAGTGTCTGAGGAACCATTGAAATTAGGGTTTGTTTTGATTGAGCTTGTGGTAGACACCAATGGTTTTTCTGAAATGTAAAACGGCATGCCATTGGGCAAGAATTTGCTCAAGGAATCGCTTATAATTAGATTTGTGAGGGTGGAATTTGTTTGGTTTTTTAGGAGAACCATGTATCGCACCTTAAAAGTATTATATGCGAGTAGTGTAGTATCAATCACACTAAGAGTAACAGCAATAGGGTTGAGCTTAGGTTGTTTAAGGTTAATTAAGGTGGGGGTATTGTTGTCAGAAGTTTTTCCGTTATTATCGGGGTCTGGATTTTGGCCATCTGTAGAAATATCGAATGTATTGGGGTCATTTGAGATTTCAATACGTGCTGAGTTATAAAAAATATTTTTCAAGGAATCTTCTAAGAATATTTTGAATCCCAGTTTAATGTTTAGGGTATCGTTGGGGTTTATGTAACTTAAAGATTCAATTAATAGGTTTGTATTTGGAGGGAAACCCGAATAGTTTGGATTTAATACGATTTTAGAATCGTTTTCAGACGATAACAAAATATCATTAATACTTACTGATGACCCGAAAGTTTTTGATAAATCGTCGGATAGTTGGAGGTTTCTTAGGCCTTTGGGGCTAGTATTGGTTATTTTAAAGTTAAAAGATAGATCGAAAAGCCTCTCTCCTACCCTATAGAGGTAAATTAATTCTTTACTTAGCCCAAGTGGACTATTGTTGTCGTAAGGATTAATAACCACTGTGCTTTCATTGTTTGCTGAGTTGGCATCTGTTTGGTCAAGCGTTATAAGTGCAGCAGTATTTCTAATTAGGCCAGTACCTGTGGTTTTCACCTCGTATAATACTACAACGGAGTCCTCTATTTTTAAGAAGGGAATGCTTATGAAAATTAGACCATTTTTAAACTTGGCGTTGCTACTCAAGGCTATGAGTTCTATATTTTGTGGTAAGAAGTCAACAACTTGGACGTTAGTGGCCATGGTCTTTCTGGTGTTTTTTTATTACTATTCTATAAAAAACTTTGCTGTTGATATCTGCAACCGAAACATTTGCCGATTTCCTTACCTGTATATCTACTGTATCTGTTTTGGTTGTTGAGGAGCAGTCTGATATTCCTACAGCTATGGCAGATGGGGCGGACAAGCAGCCGTCCGTAGATTTTTTAAAAATATAATAAATGCCACTTACCGCTATTTTGGTTGGGTCTGATATCGTTTCAGCAGTCTGTAAAGAATCATTTTTGAAAAGGAAGACTGAACTGGTGGATTGGGAATCGATGGATGTTGCGTTATTAAGATTTACGAATTGTACTGGACAAGTATTTCTTAAGGATTGGAGAACTGTAGGTTTGGAAATTTTTTCAAGCACTGTGATTTTTAGGCTATCTGACACTTGACTTTCACATTGTAAAGTATCTGAAACACACTTTGCTGTGTAGTTCTGAACACCGCTTATTTTGGTTTTCTCTTTTAAAGTTTCACCAGTTGAGCCATTTGACCATTCCACTTTGCCTGTGCAGCCATTTGCTCGTAGCTGGATGGTATCTCCCAGGCAAACTTGGCTTTTAAGGGCACTGATTTTTGGTGCATTTTTACTGAACACTCCAATTAGAAGTGTATCCGATGATGCACTTACGCAGTTGTTGTCTTTACAAAAAGCAAAATATTTTGTCGCCGATGTAGGGGCTACCGTAATTTCTGGCCCTTTTTGAGTATTTGACCATATTGCCTCCTGCAAGCAGTTTTTGGCTGTTATTTTGACAGGTTCTCCAGCACAAATAGTTGTTTTTTGCAGCGGAAAGAACAGGTTTAGTAGGATTACTCACCGTTATTGTCACTGTGTTGGAGACATCAAGTTTGTCAGCTTTTTTGCATTTTGCAAAATAGGTAGTTGTTTTTGCCGGTTTTGTAATGATAGACTTTCCTAAGGCACCGTTTGACCAGACTACGGTGTCGTCTATACAGCCGTTTGCAAGTAATGTGACAAGTTCACCTTCACAAATTTGTAATTTTGTGGATGATATTATGGGTGAAAATGGCGGTTTTTCGTTCTTAATTTCAAGGGTATCTGAGGAGCTGCTTTTTCCACAAGCAGTTTCACAAAAAGCAAAGTATTTGCCAGGACCCACCTTGATTGAGGGGGTTTTCTCTTGGGTTGACCATACCACGTTTCCTATGTTACATGCACTGGCCATCAATGTAACTTTTTGACCGTCTTTTACAAAGAATGAATCGGGTTTAATAATGGGTGCCACGAGTGTTGGTGTGACGTTAATTGTAATGGTGATGCTAGCCTGCGTGTTGCCACAAGGGGCCTCACACAGGGCAGTGTAGGTTCCTGATTTATTAACTGTAATGATAGCCGTTTTTTCGCCCGTATTCCAAATTAGATTGCCCGTGCAAAAGTTAGTTGTGAGCTTTACGGATTCTCCGTTGCAATCCACTGATTTTGAAACACCTATAAATGGAATGGGCGTATCACTAATCTTTGAGATTGTGATTTGGTTGGAGGGTGGGCTTATACCGCAAGTGTTTTTACATCTTGCAGTATAGGTGCCCTCTCCAACATTTATAAGGTTCAGGTTAATTACATTATTTGACCAAACTATGCTGGCCGAGTCCTGACAAATAGAGGCTAATAGGTTTGCTTTTTCAAAGGAACAAATCAGTTGTTTGTCTGTAGTAATTTCGGGTGGTAGAAGAACGGAGTCAAGTTCTATTTTTTGGTTTTTTAGCGTAGTTTGATAGCCTGTTTTATCTTTTACGTTAACATTATAAGATCCAGCGTTTAGGTCTTTGAATATTGCATTGGATTGAAATGGGTTGTTGTTTATACCAAAAGTAAAGGGTGCTTCTCCCACAAGGTTAGTGACTTCCAATTTTCCTTTGGTTAAATTTTTGCAACTTTCGTTGGTTACTTGAACTTGAAAAGTGGCAGGTGGAATAACTAACATTATGAAGTTACAGCCTTTGGTTTTTTGTTGTGTACTGTCCTGGTTTATTTTGCGAGCCTTGAAGGTGTATGTACCAGGGCTTTTTATAGTATATGTTTGGGCTTGTTGGCCAATTAGCAGGGTATCGTTTTTGTACCATTGGATGTCTTTAAAGCCATTGGGTACTGATATTAATTGCGAGATGATGGCACCTGTACAAACTTTAAAAGTAGTATCTGCACAGAGGTTATTGCAGCTGATGGTAGTGCTATACCCTTTGGTACAGCCTTTGGTGTCTTTTATCTCGAAACTAAATGTGCCGTTGGGCTTGCGGAATTGGTTGGCTATTTTGAATCCCGATCCGTCGTTGTATTGGTAAGGTGGATTTCCGCCCGAAGCATTTAAGAAAAGTTGGGCGGTATTTGAAGAGTCGCAAACGAAATTACTGGAGATGGTGATGTCATTTGAAATGGTCTCCAAATTGATTGTTTTTTTTGTGATGCAAGATTTTGCATCTTTAATAAATATGTTGTAAGTCCCAGATAAAAGGTTCTGAAAAAGATTCTCATGGCCGAAGGTCAGGCTATCTTTGCTAAACTCTATGGGTTCAAGCCCTGTGGTAATGGTTATTTTAATGGAGCCATTGGACAAAGAACAGCTGGGCTGGGTGACTTGGGTTTGAAATTCGGTAGGTTGTATTGTACTTATTTTTATTGAGTCGGATGAGGCATACGTACAAGCTTGCCCTGTTTGTGTGAAAGTTGCCTTGAAACCATAATTACCTTCGCTTTGAACCAATAGTTGTTTTGTGCTCGAACCATTAATTACTTGGCCGTTTTTATACCAAGTATAAGTATTAAAACCCTGAACCGCCGATAACTGAAGTGCTGAATCATTGGTATAACAATTGTTCACATTTCCCCCCACCGTAACAAATGTCATATCGTCTTCACAGGGACTTTGGTTGTTGGGTGTGCTATCGAGATCTTCTTCTGACACCTGAATAATTTCGGCTTGATTGTGAGAGAAATCCTTAGCTGCAGATAGTTTGCCAGTTATAATAATGGTATGCTCCGATTCACTGCTTGTCATGGTACCGATTTCCCATAAAATGGAATTCGCAGTTAATGAATGTAGCCCCTTTGAAACTGTAATATTTTCGATTTGAAAATTAATTGGCAGTATGTCCTTGACTATTATGTTGTTGGCCAAAGTACCTCCCTGGTTCTTTAATTTTATGGTAAATGATGTTCTCCCATCAGAAAATCTATTATAGCTACTCTGCAAGGCCAAATCAATTTTTATCCCATTTACTGCTGGACTGAATGCAATTGCTTGCTTGCATATCAAGTTAAAAATCAAAATAAACGAAATGTAGCGTTTCAAAAACACAAGCATTTTCTAAAAATTTATGACTGACAATTTAATTATAGGCATACTTCAAATTTTTTACAATCAAAATACTATATTAATAGAGCTAAAAAATGGCCAAGTATTGTTAAATAGCATGAAAATAGGTTACGAGTTGCATAAAAAGGTTGATAAAATTCAATATACTCTAAGCTTTCGCTCGGGTTGATGGCGGAGCTTCAATATGTAGGTGTACAGAAAGATTACTTACTAGACCTAGGGTGCTTAAAAAGGTATGGAACTGTTTTGCTCAAATTAACTTTTGAGGTCTAATTGACCCATAGCGAAAATTGTAATTCAGTAGTAACCTTGTACAAAGTCAATTCATAAAGAAATTTAAGTTATTCATTTTACCTTTACATATTGCACAAAATCATTGTAGTGGTTTTGATATATTTAATATTTTGGAAATCCGTAATTATAAAACATACTTTCGTTAGTTACAAATAGAGCAGTTTTAAGACTAGTTGTCTTTTGGAAAGAGGGATACCGTCACACACAATAGAGCTTAGTATTAAGGCAGATTTTTTTTAATAATAGAATTGAATACCAAATTTTGGGATGTTGACATGCTAGTGCAAACGTTAGTCCGCAATAAAAAATCTTATTTTCAGAGTTTTTCAATAGATGCAAATCCAGAAAACTTACCTACTATTTTTTTGTCTTTGTTTAAGACAACAAATGTAGGTGTACCATACACGTAATAATCTGCTACTGCTTTACTATTCCATTTTTTGAAATCGCAGTAGTGCGATAGATTGGTAAAGTTGGCAATGGCGGTTTCATAGGCGGTTTTATCTTCATCTAAACTAATGGCTATAACCTTTGTGTTGGGATTGTTTTTTGCCCATTCGTTAAGTTTTGGTACTTCTAGCATACAATGCGGGCACCAACTTGCCCAAAAAACTACTATTATTCTATCTTGTTTGAAATCAAGAAGCGTTTTTTCTTTTCCTTCCCTGTCAGTAAAAGTAATATTAGGTGCTTGGTTTCCTATTTTCAGTGCCTCATATCCTGCCAAACGTTTCTTGAGTTCATCATCATCTTCTGTACATTGGGCATTAGCAGCATATTTTTCATCTAAATACTGTAAAACCGTTTCTTTTCCTATTTCTTTAAATCCTATTTGCAGGTATTTAAGGGCAAACTCTTTTGTGGTTTCTTCTTTTCCATAAAGTAGCATGATGGTATCTACACATTTTTTAAAACCGCTATTCTGCTCTTCCTCTCCAAATTCCATGTTTGGATTCATGTAATATTGTAAATAATCTAAAATAGCATCGATATATATAGGGCTATTCAACAGCTGGACATTAGTAGTAGGTTTGTCTTCCCAAAAATTTTCATGTAATGCAAATTGTTGTATTCTTGGGTGATCGGTTAAATTGGTGAAATATACTTTGCTGTATTGTGCTTTAGCTTTTGCCCAATAATATGGGGTTTTGTTCACAAACAACTCGTGTTGTTTTTGGTATACTTTTTTGGCTTTTTCATACTCCGCTACAATGGTTTGATAAGTTTTACCTGTTTTATTGGGGTAATTAAACAAAAAATCTTCTTGAACACGGATGGCACCCAAGGCAGCTTTTTGAGATTGATCAAATTGATGCCAAGCAGCATTCTCCTTTGAAGCTGTGAAATGCGGAAATCTCTTATCAGGTTCTTTACTGACATCTATACTAAATGCTATATCCATGTCTTTACCGTTAATTATTACATCTATAAAATCACCATAACCCGTTTGGCTATATTTAAAGCGATAAATACCAGGTTCTACATCTGCAGGAGCTGTAATGAAAAATTTACCTGTTTCTTTGTCAATGGGAACAGCAACTATATCAAAAACGCCAATGCCAAATTTCTGAACCACCACTTTGGCAAATTGGGTATTGTTGTGCAATTGACCGCTGATGCGAATGCTGTCTTGAGCGTAAGCACTTACTGATGAAATTAGTAAATAAATAAAAAAACTTATCGCTCTTAATTTTGCAATTTTGAAGCTATGTCTTGAATTAATATTCATTGTAAGATTTTTTAATGGATGCATTGCTTTATTTTTTTAAAAAAAGGGTGGTAGCTTAACTCTACCCCCCTTTTTAAATTCGAATTTCAAAAGATATTCAATTATAATTAATAATCCTTCAAACAACGAACTGAGTACCCTCTACCTTGAGGTGCCTGACCAAAATATATACCGGTTTGGGTACTTGCAAGTGATCGTGCCCTAGCGGTGGTATTGGTGCTACCTTGACTAGAAGTCCAAAACCAAGTTGATGTATTTCTAACTTGAAATGCTCCTGCACTTTCATTACGGAAACCAGGTATCAGTGCAGTAAATCCAGAAGAGTTTGTACCACTGCTGGTTAAGGTAGATAATTTAGAGCCAACTGTTCCTGAAGTTCTCCACGTATTACCAGTGTTCTGCTGGGCTATACTCATTCCTAAACCATGCTCTAAATACCTGAATTCACAATCAGATGGTATGTGCCATCCTGCAGGGCAAACACCTTTAGATCTTTCAAGGGTACTTCCATTCATAGCAGCATTCCATTGGTACAATAAGCCTTCACCAGCAGCAGGTTCGGTGGTACCCCAGCCTGCAGAACCATTGACAATAGTAGTGTTGTAATACCCCCATCTAGTATAGTCAGTACCAGCACTGGTATTAGTCCACACATTACATCCTGTGTTGATAGCATCGGCACAAGGTGTGGTGGGTGATTGCTTCAGGTTTTCTCTAAACCAACATTGACCGTTTATAAACACTGTGTTGTAAGTATTGCTACCCACGGTAACCGTGGCAGGACAGTTACCCGCTGATGTAGTACTGATAATTTGTGGAGCACAAGAAGCATTGTCACTAAAATTCTCCGAACCATTTGAAAAACTGGTAAAAGCACTACCCAATTGAACATGGTTAATTGTTACTGCTTGTGTTTGTGTAGTGGTACCCACCCCCGTAATGGTAAAGTTATCACCTGATGTATTAAATGCACTTTGTAAGCCTGAAGCTATAACTTTAATATATTGAATGCCAGTATTGGTTGTTATAGGTATACCTGAAAAAGAATATCCATTTGCAGTACCGCTCGAAATAGTAATTTGTCCGGCAGTAGTTACATTCACTTCTAAAAATAGAATGTTTTCAGTATCCATTACTTTCCCAGCATAAAAATTAGGCTGGTGGTAATAATTTCCAGTAAATGTAAAGGCAGCCGGTGCTGTTGCATTACCGTTCATATCCTCCCAACTGGTTCCATTAAAAACACGCAAACCTTTGGGTGTGCAATTGGTACAATACACCACCAACCCCTCTGCCGCATTAGGAATTTGACCCATCTGAGCAGAAGTCATACGAGGTGGCAAAAATCCTTTAGTAGTAGAAGTTACATCTAAAATCGCCGAACCAATTGGAGAATTGGTATTTATACCAACATTTGCTGTTGATGATCTCATAGACAACATGGTTGTTCGAGATGAAGTACCTTGATTACGAATATCAAATCGAATCGCAACAGGTAAAGAGCCAATACCAACTGTTCCATCAACTACAGTTTCTATCCTTGATCCTGTTACTTGATTTCCAGCAGCATCATTTCCGTCAAAAGAAAGTACTCCTGTTCTATATCCATCAGTAAGAGGAATAGTGTTTGGCGATAGTGCACTATGAGGTCCATTATACCTGTTAAAAATAATACCTGCTGCTCCACTAGGAGTAGTATTGGTATTAACTAAATTGGTAAACTCTCCTATTCCAGCCCACGCTGCTGCATCTACACCACCATAGATTTCAAGTCGATTAGCAGTTGTATTGAAAATAAGCGTACCCGCTGTTGGAGCTATTGCATCTCTTTCTGTTGTTGTTAAACGGGGTATACCATCTGATTTTGTAATCAATCTTGACCATGTAGTACCATCATAGAAATAAAATCCTGCTGTTGCATCTGTTTGATATACAACTAAACCATTAGCAGGTGAAGCAATGGCAGTACGTTGTGCCTCGGTCATTCTTGGGGTTAAAAGGCCTTTGGTTGTACTTTCTATTTCTAAGGCTGCACTGTTGTCAATAGAAGTAGGATTATCTCCTAATTTTACTTGAGCTGTGGCATTGTAACCCAAGGTTATTAATGCAAGCATAAAGAATTGAATTATTTTTTTCATTATTGTAAAAATTTGTTTTTATATAATAATTATTCTGTTATTATCCACCATTTGGTGCCATCACTTTGTATGGTGAGGGTTCTGAGGTAGTTGAGGGTAGTGACGGTGCTTGTGGCAGACCAGCTCAGTGGAGCCGAGAAAGTAAGCACGTCGTTATCCTCATCTACTTTTCTAATAGTTAGTATCTTGCCAGTATTAGTGGCCGCAGATGGCAAAGTGAGGGTCATACCACCCGTAGGCACATCGCACAGAATGGTCTCGTGTGTAGCTGTGGCTGTAAAGGTAGCCGAGCTTACCAAAGTTATGGCTCCAACATTAGAGGCCGGTGCCCAAGCTGTACCGTTCCATTTTAATACTTGACCTGTAGTGGCTGCCATCTGATTAAGTTTGGCGGCTGTCACTGCTCCATCGGCCAGCTTAGCTGTGGTAACTCCAACATCTGCAAGGCTTACCACACCAGAGGCCACTACAATGGGGGCAGTACCTGTTACTGTGGCATTGGTACCTGCAGGACCCGCCGGGCCTACTAAAGATGCACCTGTAGCTGGCCATGCACCCGAGGCTTTGGGGCCAAAGAGCGTATTGGTGGCAGTATTAAGGTAGAAATCACCGTTTGAACCCGTAGCGGCTACAGGATTAGTGGCTCCACTCAATAGAGAGGAAGTGTTGCCACCTATCTTTAGCCATTTGGTGCCGTCGTTGTAATAGTACCCCGGCGTAACGTCGGATACGGTGGCGGTGTTGTAGGCAACCATACCTGCTACGTGAGCACTCAAAGGTGCTGCTTGAGCAGTTCCACTAAGTGCTAGCCTAGGTAGTAGCAAGCCTTTGTTGGTACTCTCAATCTCCAATACGGAGTTGGCATTGATGGTGGTGGGGTTATTTCCTATTTTTACTTGGGCAGATGCTCCTGCACAAGCGAAAAGGAAACTAACTAAAAATACGGTTTTTTTCATTAATTGTTTTACTTTTTGTTTTTTATGTAGTGTTTCGTCTCTCTATTAGATATGATATACTTGCATACCATTAATAAACATTGAGCGAACGTATCTAATCGGTATTTAGAGGATATAAATTGGCGGTTGGTGCTTTGGAGAGGTGGTGACGGAGGTATATCTGTTGATTTTAAATGCTATTTCTCGGGTGGATGGCCACGAATAATAATCAAGGCAGAAGTGCTTGATGTTTAAAAAGAGTGTGCCATGTGGTGTATAACTCACCAAAGCTGACCTGTAAGGTGTGATGGCCACTGGTGAGGATATGAACTTGGCATCAGATGTTTTGATTAACGAGGCCGTATCGCTCAAAACAAAGTACGCACCAGAGACATCAAAGCTGCCCTGCTGAAGCTCCAATGTACTTAAAACAGTAAGATGACCGATGAGCTTAACACCACCACTATTGGCTATTTTAAGATTTTGTACAGTACTGTATTTTGAGAATATCTTTGTGGGGGTATTGCTACTTATGGTGAGTTTACCCTTGCCGGCTATATTGGCATGGTCAAGATGTAAATCTGAAAAAACCACCAACTCGGCGTTTGTATGGATACCCAAAGCCCCATTAGAAACATACAAGCCCTGAGCTATGTCAGAGTCTGCTGACATAACAGAATAACCACCAAACGATGACAGTATGAATAATACGTAATTTAGAAAATGGTAAAAATATTTACTCAAATTGCAAATTATTAAATACATTAAATGATAAATTTAAACCCACAGAACAAACATTTTACTCACCATCAGGCTTAAAAGGTTATAAGTAGCTTAATAAAGGCTATATGTTTATGTTTGTTTTTTTAAAACGGGCACTTGAAATTCAGGTGTTTAAAAGCAATGAATAGTTAAAACTGTACCTAACAATTAGGGGGCGGCTTCAGAACTGCTCAAAGAGTCCCTGAATAGCAAAAGTGACTTTGAGCGGTGCTATTTTGGGCTAGCACAAAAGAGTTATTTAGTATACCACTTGTGTAGGATTGCATAATTTATGAAGGGTAGTGAGCAAATCGTGATATTCAAAAGGATGTCTGAGCATTTGCACAATATTGCTATTGGCGGTAATTTTTTTCATTCGGCCTTTATTTTCGGTAATAAACAGTATTTTAACATGGTGCTTGAGTAGCATAAGCAAAAATTTACTGAGGGTGTGTCTGTGAGCGTCTATTTGAATAATAACCACGTCAAAATGATTGTGCCGTAAAATTGTATCCAGATCCTCAACTTCTTTCTTCAAGGCATTGGTGATTAAATAATCCGAACGATAAAGCCAAATTTCAACCGTCATCCGTAGTATGTCGTCTTGTACTGCAAGAAGAGTTTTTTTTGTCTTGGTCACAGGGTTTACATTCATACATTAATACTATCAACTATT
Organism: Lacihabitans lacunae; assembly: GCF_042649125.1. Classification (NCBI taxonomy): domain Bacteria; kingdom Pseudomonadati; phylum Bacteroidota; class Cytophagia; order Cytophagales; family Leadbetterellaceae; genus Lacihabitans; species Lacihabitans lacunae. The sequence goes on along the minus strand of NZ_JBHRYQ010000002.1, from coordinate 5,437 downwards.
TTGCAAATTGAAGGTTTTTCTTCTCAAAGAGGTGACTACTCTTAAATAAAAGGTGTTAAAAGCAATTTATAGACAGGCCAAACTTCTATATTTTGCCACTCAATATATATTTTGGACAATACCGAGGTTGAGTTAGAAAAGCTACCTAAAGTGTACCAAAATCTTGTACATAATGTAATAAGCTTTGAAAGCTCTCGGGTCTTGTGAGGGTGCTTATCTCGGCTTCGGACAATATCAGGGAAGAGGTTTCAAAGTGGTTTTGGAGGCTTTTGTGAGAAAGTAATTGGTGAGGCAAGGGGAAATGCTTCAGTAGCTCCACTGGCCCTAACAATGGGGATGTTGCGGTGTATCCATCAGTGGGTGAGGTTAATATTTTAATTTTTTTTAAAGGGTAGGCTGGTTTTTCATAAAGAGCGTCATGTACGGCCATTATATATTTTTCTTTTCCCTCCCAAGCCGGGCTTAAATCTGAAGGACTGATGCCAAGGCCTAGTGCTGTGTTTTTCCAAATTTTGATTTCGGCAAAAGACGGCAAGACGGTGGGTGGATGCGTGGGAGCTATAGCTACGAGGTCGTCAGAAAGCACATGGAAGCCCCCTTTGGCAAAGGCCGCTATGGTGGTAGATTTGCCTGCCCCTGGCGTACCTAAAAACACCGTAGCTTGGCCTTTGTGTTGAATGGCACTTGCGTGCAGCATAAAAAATCCTCTTAGGTGGAGCAGTATGCCCAGTGCTTCACTCAAAATAAATATGCGGAGAAGTCCGGCAGGGATGTTTCCTAGTGTCTGGTAGTAAATGCGGCTATCGGTGATTTGGAAGGCTACCATATGGGGCCATACTAAAAAATAGTTTGTTTGGTTTGATCCAAACAGAGCCTGGCTCCCAGCCCGATAGATTTTTGTCTCTTCTAGGTTTGGCAGGGTGATTTTTCTTTGGCGTATTTGAATATCGTAATGGCCTGAAGCGACAGGCAAAGATAAATCAACATCAGCGAAAATATTAAGATTAAATGCTCTCATAGTTTCATTTTGAAGGCAAGAATATTAAAACTAGCCCTTTGCTATTTTTAGGTTAAGTCTATAGAAAAACATTTGATTTTTTATCATCTTCACGATTTTTTCTTAAAATGAAAAAAAAATGCACGGTTAAAAAAAAATATTGCATACATGTACGGGTTTATTAACCATTAATTTTTGTTTATAAGCACCCCAAGGCCTAATATCTTATTGACTGCTAATCATGTGGGCGGTTTAAATTCTCTACTGATTTTTGAGTTCAATAAAAATTCATTTTTGACAAACATTTTAACTTTGAGGCTTATTAAGTAGGTATAAAGTAAAATGGTAGCTTCGGTTTGAAGGTTTTTGATTTAAGAAATATTTCTATTTTTAGGCCAATAATCGCTTCCCAAGTTCTAGTATGGAGATAAGTTACTTGGCTTATGACCTACTAGGTTACCAAGGTGCCCTATTTTTTTTAGTGCCTTATCCACAATATCATCATCTTCTGTTTTTTTAGTTATGTTATGCGGTTCTTTAGGAACATATAATTTAAACGTTATTTTTTCAGAATCATTAGACATATTAAGTTCAATCTGAAGTAATTTACTATAGTTTTTTATTATATGCATTCCTATTCTCGAATTTGGCAAACTAGTGGTAGTAGTAGTTTTAAAAAAATCATTTATTTCTTTAATTTTAGCTTGCTTGAGATTGGCTGAAAAATTGGTGACAGCAATACAAACATTGGTGCCATTGTCTACCGCAGAAACTATTATAGAAGATCCACGCTTACTATTCTTTACGGCATTATCTAACACATTTCTAAACATGGTTAAAAAGAGGTAATCGTTTGTATATACCATAGTTTGAAAATTCACTTCATTGATTATGGAAATTTCGGCCAGTTTTGCTATACGCGAATAAATGAGTAGACCCTTATCTAATAGTGGGGCCAGTGGGAAAAACTCTAAAATTGTTTCTTTGTCATGTTCAATATTTACATACTTGTTTAAGTCGATATACAATTTTTCCAGCTCACCTGCATACTCATCTATCTCTTTGGAAATTAAATCAATTTTATCATACTGTTTATTTTTTATAAGATATGAAATCATGTCTGCTAGTCCTAAGTAGCTTGAAATGGGGGACCGCAGATCGTGTAAAATAATTTTTACTCTGTTCTTGAATTTTATTTGTTCAGCATTTATTCTCCTAATATTATTTAGAGCGATAAAATAAAGTAAAATAAAAATTAGGAATGCAAAGGCAATGGTGCTTGAGAAGGATTGTAAGTCAATGGGAAAGGTGGTTTTAATTATTAAAAAAATATTAAACAGCATTTTTTAAATATTAAATTTTAAAAAAATATCTTACAACGTTAGATTTAGGGAATATGATTTCATGCATATCTTTAAATTTTTTCTGTTAGAAAAAACGGATTTTACTAAAATACATATATTGATAATCTAATAAACAAACTAAGATCTTATTAGCAATTATACACTTAAATATAAGTGTTTTAGTAAGGTATGTACTTATTTAATGGTGATGAAAGAGTAAAAATTGGTGACAAAAAATCATTTTTTTGCTTCATACATTTTATTTGCTTGCAAGACCGCAACATATCAAAGCGATGAAATAAGTTTGAAATTGTAAGATTTAAATTTTATTTATGACTTTTTACTATTTGAATAGACACAGGTTACCTAAGGTATTTTTATGTTTGTTTTTAAATTTGGTTGTACTGCAGATTCTCTTCTACAGTTTGTAATCTAAATTCAGAATAGTTTACTTTCTCAAAATATAAATTAACAAACGAGTTTTTAATAGTTTCAATCTTAGTATTTTATAGCCATAATTCATTTAATCTTTCGTACTCTTGCTGACTACATCAGAGCAGCTGAAAATATTTTAATGCATGAATCATAGAGGTTACTTAAACGCATTACTAAAAGTGGCTGTGGGTCATAGTAAAATAAAAAGAGCAGAGAAAAATTCTCCACCCTTATTGACCAATTCATCATATTCCTGATACAAACATCTGAGAGCCGAATAAAAAAATTAGAGAACCTTAATGTTTTTAAGTTTAAAAATTTGTTTCAAATTGTATTCCATAAATTGCTGTACCTCCTGAAAATCTTCGGAGTTACACCAAACCCATGTATCTATTAAACTAAAGTCTGTGAGATATGTATGACCGTCGATCTTAATTTTGGGCCTCTCACGAATCTTCGGCATAATCTCTACCTCTGACCTAATTAGTTCTATAAGAGCCTGCATATTTCCTTGACTTTCTATAACGAATTGAGTATGAACAAAGATATTGGATCGACTTTTAGATATGTTAATTATAACATTTGACAAAACCTTTGAGTTTCTAACTGAAACAGATACATTTTGATCTTCGACTAAACGTGTAGATTTAAATTGTACCTGCTCAATAATAGCTGGGTACGCTTGATTTCCGATAAGTACAAAATCGCCGCGTTTATAAGGTCTAAAAATCAGGATTACTGCCCCACTCAGTAGGTCTCCTAAACTGGTAAAGTACAAACTACCCGTTATAAAATAAACCAAAAAATACGCTTCGTGTATTTTATTAATTTTTTCAAAATCGAAAATGTTAGCTATAAAATAAAGTACATACATGAAAGCTCCGGCTGACAATAGATATTTAAAAAAATGTGAGGTTTTGAAGAAAAAATGATCTTTATGTCCCGAAGTTTTTCTTAGTATGAAACGAATAAGGGTGAAAACAAAATAAGAAAGTGTGGCCGAAACTAAAAACACCCATAAAAAAGCCAAAACTGCAAATGGGCTAGGAAGCATAATGTTTTAATTTTTTTTTAAAAATGTTAATTATAACTGAGAGTTGATAATTGAACTATTCTATTGGGGGATAGCTAACGCAATTTGGTGTATAATTTCAAAAAGCGAGCAATCACCACTTGCCTACCTGCAATATTTACAAATGGAACATTATTATAGTTTTGATAATAATTTTTCACTCATTTAATTCTGTGTTCTTTATAATTAAAGAGCCGCAAATACTTTGGAATAGGCCAGGTGATACTGTAAAGTCTCAACTTAGGGAATTTGGACTTTGTCTTAAACACAAAATTGACCGTATATGTCAGAAAAATTATTGAAACGAGGCATTTCCCAATTCAAAAAGTGTAGCGTGATATTTGGCGGGAAATAAGTATCTCTTTAATTGGAACAAGAATCTTGAACACCAGACTTTAAATTTAAACAATATAGTAAAAAAGCATGTTTTGGGTTCACTTTAAGCATTAATTACTTTTAGAATTATGTTACATTTTAGATGAATTTGCAAATATTTTTTTTAGGTTTTGACTATTTACTCTTTGAATTGGAATTTTAAAGTTTTCTATTAGAATGTGAGTCCCATTAAAACTCGTGATTTGAGCTTGATTTATCATATATTTATCGTGGACTTTAATAAATTGTTTATTTAGTTTTTTTGAAAAACTAGGTAAAGAGCCCGAAGCATGATAAACTCCAAAGCGGGTATAAACCTTGCATGAGGTAATTCCTGCCTCTACAAATAGAATATCTGAATAAAACACTTTTTCTGTTTTTTGTACGTAATTTTTTATATAAACATGATCAAGGAGCTCGTTTTTGGTTTTATAGAATAATTTAATAGTCGTAAATAAGTTTCTATTGCTGCATGGCCTAAACAAAAATGCAACCTGCTTATTGTAAAATAAACTATCTGATTTATCAAACGCCGTATATTCCTCGAGGTTATAGGTAAAAAAAACTATCGGCATATCCACCAAAGATTTTTTTCCCATTACACGATTAATAATGTTGTGATTATTTATTGTACTATTAACTATAATTAAATCTATTTTATTTTTCCGAGCAAATTGTAGCCCTAATGGTAAATGGGGGGTGGCATATATAAATTTAAACCCAAAGGTTAGCAAATATCTATCAATTTTTTCTGCTTCATTTTCCGAATTATAAATTATTAAAAGTTTAATTTTTTTAATATCCATTTTAAATAAAATAAATTTTACTTAAAACAAAATCAAGAATAAGGCCGCCTGTCTAAAAAATCACATTAAAGTACATAAGTATTAATTACTAGTATTTTTTTTGCAAACACGTTAGTTTATTTTCTTTTCATCACCAATTAAGTGCTTTTGTGTACAAAAAAATAGAAGTAGCATAAAGAAAGTCTATATTTAGGGTTTTTATTTAACAAAAATACATGAATTTCGAAATTTTTCGGGTGTCTGACTTGAATTTAAATAATGTTACCCTAGAAGATGGACTTAAGGGATTAAAATTATTTTTTAAATCTTCTTTGTTTGTTTCTACCTTAATAACAGACACTAAATTAAACTTATCTGACAATAAGGATAAATTCATAGATAATCAAAACAAAGCATTATGCATTCCTTT